>JAAYSC010000060.1 GCA_012524025.1 Clostridiales bacterium
AGGGAATCAAAAGCATAATTGTTGTGCGGTTAAGCCTGACCGCGGTCAGACGTAACCCTTAATTGCAAAGCTTTTACTGATTTTTTAGCGCATGGAATATTTTGCCAATGTTTACTTGACACTTACGGTAGCTTGCCTTTTATTGACAGCCAAGGCTTAAGATGGTATCCTTAAACTGAAGAAAATTCTTTGATTGGGGGAATTGGTTTGAATATATTTATACGGATTTTTTCGTTTTTATTAAGTCTTATTTTTACCCTAAACGGTGCAGGTATATTGGGGCAAGTGGCTCCGAACAATCCTGCGGCCGATTCTACTCTTGGCGCCAAAGCCAATGCCGGGCTTACACCCTGGCAAGATGAGATTTCTAAAAACTCTGCCAAGGCGGCACAAGTGACTGTGCCGCCCCTTATAAGGGTGGCAAACGCCGATTATTCTTTGGACAATCAGGCCCTGACCGCTTCGGATTGCACCACAATACAAACATCACTGATAGATTATTCTGCTCGTGAAATGAAAGACTACGACACCACCGTATCCGTCACGGTCCCTTCCGGTGCTTCCGCCCCTACACTAAATATCACCACGCAAGGTTTGGGTAATATTCTGGTTGAGGAAAAAAACCAAACTTCTAACCCCTACACATGGGAAATTACCGGTGGTTCGGCCATGGCCGGCAACTTTATCGAATACACTATCAGTTACAACTTGGAAGGTAAAACCTATACCCAAAAGGCCGCCTCTTATATCGACTTTGTCGAACTTGCTGCCGGTTGGCAAACCCATGTTGTCAGAAGGAATTTTTTCGATGTCACTCATACCCGCCACGAATATACCGCAACCCTATCGGGCTCAGCTTCTACAGGACCGGGCTTCGGCATCTATGGTCATTCGGGTGAAGGTTTTTACAAGATGGAGCTTGGCGGCGGCGGTGGAGGTTATGTGAGCAACCCCACCGAATACAGCGGTATTAAAGCCTGGATGCCCGGTTATGACAACCGTGAAAATGCAAGCATTTGGTACTGCGGTCAATCAGGCAAGAGGCCGGGGAGCTCTCCCGGATTATTTGAAGACAATATTGACGGTGGGCATAGGGCCATGCTTGATATCTACTATGACCCTTACCATGTAGGCAATGTCAGCGACTTAGGGCTTAAGCTGCTATATTGGCGGTCTACCTCCCCTACTAAAATCCCAACCCTTTACCAAGATAAGATGATTTATAAAACAGGCGATGCCCTCTTTAGCGACGGTGATGACTCCGACACTCTGGCCAAACAATATTTCCAGGCTACAAATGCCAATAATGACAGGTCACAATATATCGATTCCAACCCGGGCACCTTGATCTTCGACTTTGACAGCTTCCAACTCCCTCCCGACGGCCAGCAAGTTACTTTTGCCAACGGCATCTACGGTAATTTTGAACAACAGGTCCATTTAACAACATGGACCGCTTGGCTCATAACCTTCCATGTTATGGACAAGGCAGACCTGCGAGCCCTAATCCAATCCGAAGACACTGCCTTCAGGCAAGTCCATGACGGATATTCAGACTCAAACGGTGCTTTTTCCGATTATTTAAATAAACTTTCCAAAGCCAAGTCCGTTTTAAACCAACCCAACGCTTCCACCCAGCAGATTGAAGATGCAAAAGATGAGCTTCTGGCAGCCATCAACAATTTAGACTATGCCCCGGCTGACTACAGCCAAATCGACAACCTTGTTTCAACCATCTACATGGACCCCGGTCTCTATCGTCCAAGCCCTATTCTTGACCCGGAACACTATTATTTCGGAACCAATTATTACCCTGCGGAGTTTTACAATGACATAAGCCCGGTTCAAAACTTATTGGACAGCATAGTCTATGGGCTTGATTCCCGCTACGCTACTTATCTGGGTGACCTTTACAATCAACTCAATACTGCTTGGCGAAACATTGAGCTTTTAGAAGTTGATTACAGCAATATTATTTCATACATTGACAAGGCCAGCGGCCTAAATGACTCGACCGGCTCGGCGGCGGGTAACTTTATATACGCTAACAGCACCACCTACCCAGATTATGAGGGGCGAGCCATCTACTGGCGGCACTTTACCACTGAAAGCTATAATTCTTGGGACACGGCCGTCAACAATGTGGTCATGGGTTTAAAGATTCCCGATAAAGACCAAGTCTTAACTATTGAGTCTAACCTGCGTGATGCCTATAACGCTTTGACAATTATGTCTGCAGACTACACTTTGCTCAACGCGACCAAGACCCTTGCCCTGGCTACTATCGATCAGGTTGTTGAGATAGAAAACCCGGAGGGTACGGGGCGGACAACTAATCTTTACACCAACCAGAGCCGTAACCTGGTCATCGGTAAGATAGACAGCTTTACAAACGATGTTTTATTGCCCGACCAAGTTATAGTTGACGACTGGGCTTCAGAGCTAAGCTTGATGCTTAATAATCTAAATTATAATGACGCTGACTACCGCTATGCCAATATTCAAAAAGAAAAGCCCTCTGCCTATGAAAGTAACCCCACTTATTATTACACAGCCGATTCCTGGCAGGCCTTGCTTGATGCCCGTGCCGCTGTAGTGTCGGGCAAGTTGACTGATGAACAAGCAACCGTTAATGCTTGGGCTCAAAATATTTATGAAGCTCGTAATGCTTTAGAACTAAACCGAGCGGACTATTCCGGAGTTGACGCAGCCATAGCGCAGGCTCAAGGGCTAAATCCCGCCGACTATACCAATTGGTCTCTTGTTGAAAACGCTATAGCCTCGGTCGTATATGACCTTGATATTTTCAAGCAAACCACGGTTAACGGTTATGCCTTGGCCATAAACAATGCCATAGAGGGTCTTCTTATAGTGCCTATAAGTTTTGCGACTGTCAGCGGAAGCGGAATCGTAAGGGATTTTGACAATCGCTTCCTTTACGGTCTGCCGGCGGACGGCTCTTTGGAAGACCTGCAAGCCCAAGGCTATCTCAGCATCACCGGACCCGGGCATTTTGAATATGACAGCCAAGGCCCCCTGGGCACGGGCAGCAAGGTAGCTTTAGTCAGGGATTTGGATTCCTTAACCTTCCAAACCTATGAAATTGTTATTTTCGGTGACTTAAACGGTGACGGGCTGACCGATGGTACCGATGCCGTCATAGCCAATCTCCTGGTCTCCGGTATGTTGACTGAAGAAGATGTGGGTCAAGCGGTCTACTTTGCCGCAGATGTAAACGGTGACGGCGTGGTTGACCAAACGGATATCGACTTTTTAGAGCTTGCCGGGCTTTTCTTGTCCGAAATTGACCAAAGAGCATCCGATGATTAAAATTTACAAATTGTTATAATCTTTTTAAAATTGAATTTAAGAAGATAGCATATTATTCATATAGTAATATTAAACGCCGACGAAGTTTATCCGGCTTCGCCGGTGTTTAATACGAATATCAAGCTTGCTTAACGGGTAGGCTTATTTTGAAAGGAAGATTGAAATGGCAAAAAGACAGTTTAAGGCAGAATCAAAAAAACTTTTGGATATGATGATCCACTCGGTTTACACTCATAAGGAAATTTTTCTCAGAGAGCTAATTTCAAATGCAAGCGACGCTATTGATAAGTTGCACTACATATCCTTAACCGATGACAAAGTCGGCTTGAGTAGGAGCGATTTCTTTATAAGGATCGATGTCGACAAGGAAAAACGCTTCCTCACCGTCAGCGACAACGGTATCGGTATGACCAAGGACGACTTGGTATCAAACCTTGGTATCATTGCCAGAAGCGGCTCACTTGATTTTAAAAAAGGCGTGGACGAGGAAGAGCCGGAGTCTGAGATTGATATCATAGGTCGGTTCGGTGTCGGTTTTTATTCCGCTTTCATGGTAAGCCAGGAAGTCAGCGTGCTCACCCGCGCCCACGGCAGCGATAAGGCCTATTTGTGGAAATCGTCGGGCGCTGACGGTTACACCGTTAAAGAAGCCCGGCGTGATGAGGTCGGTACCAGTATTGTTCTTAAAATAAAGGAAGACAGCGAAGAAGAAAACTACAGTGAGTTTTTAGACAGCTACCGCTTGCAAGAGCTTGTAAAAAAATATTCCGACTATATCCGCTATCCCATAAAGATGGATATAGAAAAAAGCCGCTCCGTCGAAACAGATGAAGTCGACGAAGACGGCGAAAAGAAAACCGAATATGAAACTTATATTGAAGAAGAAACCATCAACAGCATGGTTCCCATTTGGCAGCGCACCAAGCGTGAAGTAAGCGATGAGGAATGTATGTCTTTTTATAAGGAAAGGTATTACGACCACGAAGACCCGGTTAAGGTTATACGCATCAATGCGGAAGGCCAAGTGCAATACAAGGCCATGTTATTCATACCTGCCCGTGCACCTTATGATTTTTACACTCGCGAGTTTAAGAAAGGCCTACAGCTTTATTCAAACGGCGTAATGATTATGGACAGGTGTGAAGATTTGCTGCCCGACCACTTCCGCTTTGTAAGGGGTGTGGTTGACTCCCCCGATCTTTCACTTAATATTTCACGCGAACTTTTACAACATGACAGGCAGCTCAAAATCATAGCCAAATACCTTGAAAAGCGTGTGCGCGATGAACTTAAGAAGTTACTGGAAGCGGACAGGGAGCAGTACGAAAACTTCTACAATGCTTTCGGCCGTCAGTTAAAGTACGGAATTTTAGCCGATTACGGCATGCATAAGGATCTTTTAGAGGGCCTGCTTCTTTTCCACAGCGCCAAAGAAGACAAGCTGCTCACCCTTAAAGAATACAAAGATGCCATGCCCGAAGAACAAGAAAACATCTATTATGCAAGCGGGGACAGCGTTACAAGAATCAAGGCCTTGCCCCAGGCCGAACAGGTTTTGGACAAGGGCTACGATATGCTTTGCTTGACGGACGAAGAGGATGAGTTTGTCATCAACACCCTGCGCCAGTACGAAGGTAAGAACTTCCTTTCAGTCAACGAGGCAGACTTGGGGCTTGAAAGCGAAGAGGAAAAGAAAGAGTTAGAAAAGCAAGCCGAAGAAAATAAAGAGCTTTTGGAATTTGTTAAGGAATCTTTGGACGGAAAAGTAAGTGAGGTTAAAATCTCTTCAAAGCTAAAATCTCATGCGGTTTGTCTGGCCAGCTCCGGTGCCGTCAGCATAGAAATGGAAAAATATTTTGACATGATACCGGGTGCCGAAAAACCCAAGGCCGAAAGAGTCCTGGAACTCAATGCCGACCACTCAAGCTTTGAGGCCCTTAAGAAGGCTTATGAGGGTGACAAGGATAAGGCAGTAAAGTATGCCGAGGTTCTCTATGCCCAAGCACTTCTTATAGCCGGCCTGCCCATAGAAGACCCGGCGGCTTATACGGAACTTGTTTCTTCGCTCTTGGTTTGATAAGGGTTGATAGATTTTAAAAAGGGGGCACAAACCCGAATGGGTTTGTGCCCCCTTTGGAGCTACTGGTCAGAATCGAACTGACAACCTGCTCATTACGAATGAGCTGCTCTGCCTTTGAGCCACAGTAGCAAACCACTGCCTATAAAGCGCAACTTGCATTGCCAAATTATTATAATAAAGTCCTTTCGTTTTTGCAAGCCCCGGGCTTTATCTTTTGTTTTTTACTCCCTCTGCTTTGAAAACATGGGCCCAAATCTTATTTTAGACATAATTAATTAACTTTTCAAAGCTTGATTTTGCAATCTTATTGGGTTATTCTTTTGGTGTTGCTTGGGTTTTATTTGCAAGCTTGGGCACTAAATAGTTAGTGAAAGGATTTACTATGAAAAAGTTATTAAGCATCTTATTGGTTTTCGTTTTTCTTTTTTCTTTTGTTGCTTGTAAGAGGGATAAAAATAATGACCTCCCCACTTCAGGTCAGGTAAGCGGTGAAGGGGTGAGTGATGAAATCGTCGATGACGAGTCGGTAGAATATGAGACGGACAAAAAAGGCGAATATTTGACCGATGCCGTGGGCAGTCCGCTTGTAAAAAATACAGACCCTTCAAAAAGTGACAGTTTTGATCAAGAACAATTGACTCAACCGCCCACCTTAATTTCCGATGAGACCCTTCCTACGGGCGAAAAGGTGGAAGTCACAACAAAGCCCGACGGGCAACCTGAAAAATCACTTTTAGAAACCGCCTTGGGCAACAGCTTTAAGGGTAAGAAATATTCTTTTAAATTCACTGCCCTGATGGAAGCGGAAGGTGTGACTCAAAGAGTTCCGGCCGCCATATATGTTTCCGGCAAGAAAAGTTTGGTGGAAATGACTATTGGCGGTGTTACTGAAGTGGGTCTGGTAAAGATGGGGATCCTCAACAATGACAAGGGCAAGTATGTTTTGCTGTCTTTTATGGGGCTCTTAAAAGGCTATATGGAAATGCCCGATGAAGCTTCCGGTGACTATGATGCCATGTTTGATTTCACCGACTTTTCCGATACTGCAGATATGGAATATCAAGGAACAGGTAAGGTTAAGTATAAGGGTGTCGACTATATCTATGAAGAGTATAGGGGTGAAGACTTTACCATCAAATTTTTCTTTGCAGACGGTAAACTCAAGCGAATTGAGCAAGTAAACGATGACGGAACCAAGGTAATAATGGAAAATATTGAGATTTCCTCTTCCTTCAACGAATCCGTTTTCAACATTCCTCCCGGCTATAAAGAGCTTAAGGAAGAAGACCTTAAGGCCTTTTTGCCCGACTCACGGGTTAAGGGGTTTGACCCATGAGAAAAACCGCGCTTATAACGGGCGCTGCGGGTGGTATAGGCAGCGCCGCCGCCCGCGCCTTAGCCCGTGAAGGTTATAATTTATTGTTAAATTACCGCAACTCCCGGCAAGCGGCCTTGAATTTGCAGGCCGACTTGCGCCGGGAGGGTTGCGATGCCATTACATTCCGTGCCGATGTTGCCGATGCCGACAGGGTCGCTGAAATGTTCGCTAAAGTTCAAGAACATTTCGGTGGCCTTGATTTGTTAATTAATAATGCGGGCATATCGCAACAAAAACTATTTACGGATATAACACAGACAGATTACAACTGCATGTTCGATTCTCATGTTCGCGGTTGTTTTAATTGTTGCCAGGCCGCTTTGCCGTCAATGATTAATAAGAAGAGCGGTAAGATAATCAACATTTCCTCCGTTTGGGGGATAGAAGGCGCTTCTTGCGAAGTTCATTACAGCGCGGCCAAGGCCGCCATAATAGGCATGACAAAAGCCTTGGCCAAAGAAGTCGGCCCTTCCAAAATCCAAGTAAATTGTATTGCACCGGGTGTGATTGATACAGGCATGAACAAGGATTTTTCCACACAAGAAATTGATGATTTGGTAGATAGCACTCCCTTGGGCAGGATGGGTAGCCCCGATGACATCGCAGAGCTTATTTTGTTTCTTGCAAGTTCAAAAGCTGATTTCATAACCGGCCAAGTCATAGGTGTTGATGGCGGTTTTAGGTAAAAGCAAAAAGGCGGTATGATTTGAATAAAGCAACGCTAAAGTATGACCGACGCTATGTCGGCACCAAGGAAAGTTTGGCTTTTGGCATTGCCAACGGTGGCCAGGTTATGAGTTTTTCCCTCATCACCTCCTACCTAACCTATTTTTTTGTTAATGTGTTTAACATTGACCCGAAAATCGTTGCCGGTATGCTTTTTGTGGAAGGCATTTGGGACACCGTCAACGACCCCCTCATGGGGACGGTTGTTGACCGAACCCGAACCCGTTATGGGAAACTTCGCCCCTATCTATTGGGCGTTCCCCTACCCATGGCTATATCGGTTTTCTTCTTTTTCTTGGGACCGCTTATAATAACCAACCCCAGCCCAAGAGCTCCCATCAAAATCATTTATATGACGGTAACTTATTTTTTGTGGGAGTTTTTGTACACTGTCAGCGATGTTCCCTTTTGGGGCATGGCTGCGGCCATTTCACCAAACCCTGCGGACAGGACACGCACAATCACCTCTGCCCGCTTCATATCAGGTATCGTTGGGAGTATCCCGGGTATTTTAATGCCTATACTCATTGACCTGTCTAATGGCGGAACCCTCAATGTTAATTTAAAAAATCTGTTTTTTATTTGCGGCCTTAGCTTTGGTGTTATAGGTATGGGGCTTTTCCTGCTTTCTGGCCTTTTTGCCAAAGAAAGGGTTGCTCAAAGCTTGGAAGAGCCCAAGCTTTTGGAAAGTTACAGATGCATCACAAAAAACCCACCCCTTAAGTTAATTATTTTACAAAATATATTGGGAGCTCTCGGCGGTATAGGCGGAATTTTTTCAACCTATTATTTCATTGATGTTTTAGGCTCCGCATCGGCCGCTTTAGTGATAGGCATACCCGGCGCAGTCGTTTCTCTTTTCAGTTTTGCATTCATAGGTAAGGTTAAAAAACATTTTAATAATAAGCAAATTGTTATCGGCAGTAAACTTATTAATGATGCACTCAATATCCTGATGTTTTTTATTGCCATTAAACGCTACAGCGATATCAAGTTTATGATTCCTTTGCTTATGCTTAAGAACACTTTGTCTGCAGTATTTTCGGGTGTTAATTCGGTTATCCCCACTGAAATGATAGCCGACACCGTGGATTATATGGAATGGTCTACCGGCCAAAGATCCGAAGGCATGAGTTTTTCTGTTTTAACCTTAATCGGTAAGTTTAACGGTGCGGTTTCCCGTTCGGTTGGTTCCCTTCTTGTTTCCCTAATCGGCTACCAAACCTCACAAACACATGCAATTATTCCCCAAACACAAGCGGTTAAGTTCCGAATATTTGCCATGTATACGATTATTCCGACTTTGTTGGGGCTATTCTCAATTATTCCCATGTTTTTTTATGACCTTGTAGGTGACAAACACCAAAGGATTCTTGAAGAGTTGGCTTTAAGACGCGAAGAAATTTCCAATCTGTCCGGCACAAGCGAATAGTATGCATTTTCTTGTGATAGGGAATACTTAGTGTAAAATTATCATTGGCAAAAAATAAAGGGAAATGGCGCGAACCACTTCCCTTGCATACAAAGAATCAGTACAATGAATTTGCGAAAAAACACGAACTGAGGTGTATGCAAGATGAT
>JAAYSC010000005.1 GCA_012524025.1 Clostridiales bacterium
AACTGAAATGGTATAATTTCTGCATGAAGACTCGACTCCTTTTTTGGGAGGTATTTGTTTTGACGTAGAACATTGTACCACCAAAGGTTTCGGGTCTTCAACTTTCATTTAAGTTTACAGTACGATCTTTTAAATGAGGAGGATATTAAGGAAACTATCTATGATTTGAGTCCTAATGATTGCATTGGGGGGCCTGAGGAAGATAGAGGTGGTTACGAAGGGCATGTGTTGGAGTTTAAAAGCCAATACCTAAGCGACCTTATCATTTATATTAAAGTTAGATATAAACCGCCGGAAGAAGTTGTTGTAATATCCTTTCATGAAGACGAGAAAATCTAAAAAACATTGTTAACATAAAGAAAATTATTTATTGCTTTCATTTTGAATAGTTGAAAAGGAAGGAGTATTTGGAATGAAAAAGGGTTATTGTGATGTATGTGGGAAAAAGACAAGTTACACCGTGAAGAAAAATCAAATAACAGAGTTTAAGGGCTACGAAGTTAATGTGATTGAAGAGGTCGGGGTTTGTGATCTTTGTTCAAGCAATGTGTATATTCCGGAGCTTGAATCTCAAAACTTCAAAAGGCTTTATGGAAAGTATCGTAAGCTTGCAGGGCTTATAAGTCCTGATGAGCTTATTGAGTTCAGAAAAAGATATGATATTTCGCAAAGGGAATTGACAGCGATTTTAAAGCTGGGAAAGATGACGATTAACAGGTATGAAAGAGGTGCGGTACCTAGCAAAAGCAACAGCGATTATCTTAAATTAATCATGAACAACAGCGAGGTATTCAAGAACAGCCTTAACGAAGCATTCAAGAAGGAAAGAATTACCCAAAAAACATATGATAAGGTTTTAGGCAAGATAAATTCTTCGCTTGAAGATCCTTTTAAAAAAGCTACCATAAGTTCCTTAACACATGAAGCCGATGAATACAACGGTTACCGAACTTTTGACATTGAAAGGCTGCTTAACCTTATCAGCTACATTGCCGACAGGGTTGATTTGCACAAAACATCGCTGAACAAATACCTGTGGTATATTGATTTTCAAAGCTTCAAGATAAATGTGAGATCTGTTACAGGTTTAAGATATATAAAGCACCAATTTGGTCCTGTAATTGAAGGGAAGAAGTACGAAGAAATATTAAATTATTTTGACGAAAAGTTTTATAAGGAAGAGTTTGAGGATGGTGATTTTTTAAAAACAACGGTTAAAAGCAAGAAAAATTATGATTTATCCCTGTTTAAAAAAGAAGAGCTGGAAGTTATTGACAGTGTTATAAGCACTTTCAAATCAAAAAAGAGCAATGAAATTTCCGAACTTTCACACAAGGAAGAAGGCTGGGCTTCAAGTAATCCCGGTGACATGATTTCTTACGAATATGCAGAAAAAATAAAAATACCATTTTGAGGTTTTAATGAGTGACCTCGCCCTCTCTTAGAAGGCGGGGTCAAAATATTTTTATTTGCGGTGTAAAGATTTTAATTATGAGAAAACTGGAAAAATCACCCAAAAACATATATAATACTTACCGTCAAACTTTGGGGCCAAAATACCGAGGAGGCTAATAAAATGGACTATATTTTTTCGGACAAAATTTCAAGCTTGCAACCTTCAGCCATACGCGAAATATTAAAGGCCACCGCCGGTGGGGATGTTATCCCCTTTGCTGCGGGCAACCCCGCACCCGAGGCCTTCCCCATAAAAGAAGTTGAAGCCGTGGCGGCGGATATTTTTAAAAACAAGCCCATCCGGGCCCTTCAATACGGGGTGACGGAAGGCTATAGGCCGCTTTTGGACAGGTTAAAGGATTATGTTAAAAACAAGGACAATATGGGTAAGAGCTTTGATTCAATGATAATCACCAGCGGTGCCCAACAGGTTATGGACTTGGCCACCAAGGTGCTTTGCAATGAAGGGGACACCATTATTTGCGAATCGCCTTCCTTCATCGGTTCGCTCAACTGTTTTCGCTCTTACAACTGCTACCTTCGCGGTGTGGATGTTGAGGCGGACGGTATTAATATTGAAGAGCTTGAAAGGGCCTTGCAGGAAGAGGAAAATGTCCGCTTTATTTATGTGATACCAAACTTTCAAAACCCTTCCGGGGCCACCATGTCTTTGGAAAAACGCAAGGCTGTTTATGAACTGGCAAAAAAATATAATACCCTGATTTTGGAAGACAACCCCTATGGTGAACTGCGGGTTAGCGGCCAAGACTTGCCCAACATTAAAAGCATGGACGAAGACGGGCTTGTAATTTATGCCGGCTCATTTTCAAAAATTTTAGCCCCGGGTATTCGGGTGGGCTTTGCCCTGGCGCCCGACGAAATTATCGGTAAAATGACCGTGGGCAAGCAAGCTTCCGATGTCCATACACCGGTCTTTTCCCAAATGTTGGTCAACCAATGGATGGCCGATTATGACCTTGGGGCCCATATTGAAAAATTAAAAGCCATTTACAGCAAAAAACTCAACCTCATGTGTGACCTTATCGACAGTGAGCTCAATCACCTTTTCACATACAACCGGCCCCAAGGCGGGCTCTTTGTCTGGTGCCTCTTGCCCGACGGTGTCAACATGCCGGGCTTTGTTAAGGCCGCCGCCGAAAGGGGCGTGGCCCTGGTGCCGGGTTCCGCCTTCTTGGTGGACCAAAGCGAAGAAACCCAAGCGGTGCGTTTGAATTTTTCAACCCCCACGGACGATAAGATTGTAGAGGGGATTGACATACTCAGGGGCTTGTCCCACTGTTTTATTTAGATTGATAGGAAGGGAAATTTGGAGGTTTTTTGATGCAAAATCAGCAAGCTCAACCCGAAAGAAAAAAGAAGGTATTAAGCCTAATCCAACCCACGGCCGTGCCGACTGTCGGCAATTATTTGGGTGCCCTGAAAAACTGGAAGCAAATGTCAGAAGATTATGACTGTGTTTACGGTGTGGCCGACTTGCACGCCCTGACGGTCAGGCCCGACCCGGCCTTGCTGCGCCGCCAGTCGCTGGAAACTTTTGCCCTGCTTTTGGCTATAGGATTGGACCCGGACCAAAGCGTGATCTGCGTTCAAAGCCGCATCCATACCCATGCGGAGATGGCCTGGGTTTTAAACTGCTATGCCCAGTTTGGCGAAGCGGCCCGTATGACCCAGTTTAAAGACAAGTCCAAGACCAATGCAGACAATATTAATGTCGGCCTCTTCACCTACCCGGTGCTTATGGCGGCGGATATCTTGCTTTATCAGGCGGATTATGTGCCCATTGGGGACGACCAAAAGCAGCACTTGGAACTTTGCCGTGACATAGCCGAGCGCTTCAATTCCCTTTACGGTAAAACCTTTACCCTGCCGGAAGCTTTTATAGGCAAGGTCGGTGCCAGGGTTATGTCCCTGCAAGACCCGACCAAAAAAATGTCCAAGTCCGACCCAAACCCCAGGGCCTCCGTTTCAATTTTGGACGAGCCCGATGCAATAGTGCGCAAGTTTAAATCGGCCGTGACCGATTCGGAAGCCCGCGTCAAGTTCGCCCCGGGCAAGGACGGCATAAACAACCTTATGTCAATTTACGCCGGCTGCACCGGCCTTTCTTATGAGGCCATCGAAGCGGAATTTGAAGGCAAAGGCTATGGGGACTTCAAGGCCGCCGTAGCAGAAGCCGTGGTTGAAGAACTTCGCCCCGTGCGTGAAAAATTCAATGAACTTTTGGAAGACAAGGCCTATTTGGCCGATTGTATTGACAAGGGGACGGAGACGGCCTTGCGGATATCCAAAAGAACTATGGACAAGGTCAAGAGGAAGATCGGCCTCATTCGCTTGTAAATATCGCAAACAAAACGCCGTTTTTATACGGCGTTTTATTTATTATGCCGAAAAGAGGGGTTAATGCATAAAATCTCAAGAAACGGCTTGAATATCTGTATAATTGCTGTATAATGGTGCATAAAGTTAAAATTTAATGATTTTTGGAGGACTTGTAATGAAAGAGATTAAAAAAGTTGTTTTGGCCTATTCGGGTGGTTTGGATACTTCCATCATCATCCCCTGGCTTAAGGAAAATTATAATAACTGTGAAGTTATAGCCGTGGCTGTGGATGTCGGCCAAGGCACCGAGCTTGACGGTCTGGAAGAAAAGGCCATAAAAACAGGCGCATCAAAACTTTACATTGAAGATGTTAGGAAGGAATTTATAGAAGACTATATTTACCCCACCCTCAAGGCCGGCGCGGTTTATGAGCAAGACTACCTTTTGGGCACTTCCTTCGCCCGCCCCATTATTGCCAAAAGGCTGGTTGAAATTGCCTTGGCCGAAGGTGCCGATGCCATCAGCCACGGTTGCACGGGCAAGGGCAATGACCAAGTTCGTTTTGAGCTGACCATCAAGGCCTTTGCGCCGGGTATGAAAATCATAGCCCCTTGGCGGCTTTGGGATATTAAATCGCGGGAAGAAGAAATTCAATACGCCGAAGCGCGTGATATCCCCCTTAAAATCAACCGCGAAACCAACTATTCAAAAGACAAAAACCTCTGGCACCTTTCCCACGAAGGTATGGACTTGGAAGACCCGGCCAATGAGCCCTTATATAATAAGGAAGGCTTTTTGGAAATGTCCGTCTCCCACGAGCAAGCGCCCGACGAGCCCACCTATGTTACCGTTTCGTTTGAAAAGGGTATCCCCGTTGCTGTGGACGGCCAAAAGATGAACTCTGTCGACTTGTTGACCAAGCTCAATGAAATCGGCGGCAAAAATGCCATAGGCCTTGCGGACTTGGTTGAAAACAGGCTGGTCGGCATGAAGTCCAGGGGCGTTTATGAAACACCCGGTGGGGCTATTCTTTACAAGGCCCATCAGGTGCTTGAAACCATTACTTTGGATAAGGACACCCAGCATTACAAATACATCATAGCCCAACGCTATTCCGAATTGGTCTATAACGGCCAGTGGTTCACCCCCCTGCGTGAAGCCTTGGACGCTTTTGTGGACAAGACCCAAGAAACAGTCACCGGTGATGTTAAGCTCAAACTCTACAAGGGTAACATGATAAATGCCGGTGTCACTTCTCCCTATTCACTTTACTCCGAAGCTTTTGCAACCTTTGACGAAGACGATGTTTATGACCAAAAAGATGCCGAAGGTTTCATCAACCTTTTCGGTCTGCCAATCACCGTTAAGGCAATTTTAGATGCCGAGCGTGAAGGCAAATAAGTAAGGGACAAAGAAGGTATTTTTATGAAACTTTGGGCCGGCCGTTTCTCCAAAGAGGCGGACAAAACTACAAACGATTTCAACTCTTCCATAGCTGTGGATTCACGCATGTATGCCCAAGATATTGAAGGGTCCATAGCCCACGCCACCATGCTGGCGGCTTGCGGTATCATCGGTGATGAAGATGCCAAGCTTATTGTGGAAGGCCTGGAAGGCATTAAGGCCGAGATTGAAAGCGGTCAACTGCAAATTGACCCCGGGGCAGAAGATATTCACACTTTTATTGAGGCTGCCTTGACCGAAAGGATAGGGGATGCGGGCAAGCGCCTGCACACGGCCCGCAGCCGCAATGATCAAGTGGCGGTGGATATCAGGCTTTACCTGAGGGAAGAGTGCCTGACGCTTAAAGAGCAGCTGAAAGGCCTGATAGAAGTTTTGCAAAAGAAGGCGGAAGAATACAAGGGCGCGGTTATGCCCGGCTATACCCATCTGCAAAGGGCCCAACCCATCACCTTTGCCTACCATCTTTTGGCCTATATTGAAATGTTTGAGCGGGACCTGGGCCGTCTGACCGATGCCCAAAAAAGGATGAATGTTTCTCCCCTGGGTGCGGGGGCCCTGGCGGGTTCCGGCTATCCTATCGACAAGGGCATGACGGCCGCCGCCCTGGGATTTGATTCCTTTGCAAAAAACACCCTGGACGCCGTGTCCGACCGTGACTTTTGCATGGAACTGGCAAGCTGCCTTTCGATTATTATGGTTCACCTATCACGCTTTAGTGAAGAAATTATTCTTTGGACTTCCTGGGAATTTAAGTTTGTGGAATTGGACGATGCCTTTTCAACGGGTTCCAGCATAATGCCACAAAAAAAGAACCCCGATATAGCGGAGCTTGTAAGGGGCAAGTCCGGCCGCGTTTTCGGTGACCTCATGACCCTTCTTACCCTTATGAAAGGCCTACCCCTGGCCTATAATAAGGACATGCAGGAAGACAAGGAAGCCATATTTGACGCCTTTGACACCGTCAATCTTTGCTTGCAGGCTTTCACACCCATGTTGGCCACCATGAAGGCCCTGCCCGAAAATATGCGAAAGGCGGCCGCCGGCGGTTTCATAAATGCCACCGATTGTGCCGACTATTTGGTCGGTAAGGGTCTGCCCTTCCGCGACGCTTACAAGGCCACGGGCCAACTGGTAGCCCTCTGTATAGAAAAGGGAACAACTTTAGAAGAACTGCCCCTGGCACAATATCAAAAGGTCTGTGAGCTTTTTGACCAAGGGGTTTATGAATTCATCCGGCTGGAAGCCTGCGTCAAACGCAGGGGTTTATAGTCGGCGGGAGCAAAAATGTTAGATAAAGATAAAAAAATCAAAGTAGGAATAATCGGTGCAACGGGCTTTGCCGGCGTTGAACTTGTGCGAATTTTGCTCAAACACCCCCATGCAGAGCTTTCTGCCCTGGGTTCGGTCAGTTTTGAAGGCCAAGCTATCAGCGGTATTTACCCTTCCCTGGCCGGCCTGTGTGACTTGGTTTGCACAGACAGCCAAAGCGTAATAGACAAAAGCGACCTGGTTTTTGCCTGTGTTGCCCACGGTATGTCGCAAGAATTTGCGGCAGACTGTGCTAAAAAATCTGTGGCCTTCATTGACCTGGGGGCCGATTTCCGTTTAGAAAGCGAAGATGAATACAAAGAATGGTATGACGGGGAATTTTTGGACAAAGAGCTCCACGAACAGGCGGCTTACGGTCTGCCCGAGCTTTTCAGAAAAGACATAAGGGGCAAAAAAATCATAGCCAACCCCGGCTGCTACCCAACCGGTGCGGCCCTGGCCCTTTACCCGGCCCTGGCGGGCGGTTTTGTGGAAAAAACGGGGATAATAATTGATGCCAAGTCCGGTGTAACCGGGGCGGGGCGGTCACCTTCGCAAACAACCCACTTCCCACTTTGCAATGAAGGCTTTGCGGCCTACAAAATAGCGGCCCACAGGCATACTCCCGAAATTGAGCAGAGCCTGTCCCATGCCGTGGGGCAAGAGCTTGCCCTCACCTTTGTCCCCCACCTTTTACCCATAAACAGGGGGATTTTGACCACTGCCTATGCCAAGCTCAAAGAAGGTGTGGGCCTGGATGAAGTTTATGATTATTACGAAAATTTTTATAAGAATGAAGCCTTTGTAAGGCTGAAGAGCCTGGGGCAAACGGTAAACCTGCGTGATGTTAAATACAGCAATTTTTGTGACCTTGCCTTGCACGCGGACGAGCGGGCCGGCAACTTGATTGTCACATCCGCCATTGACAATATGGTCAAGGGTGCCGCCGGCCAAGCGGTGCAGAATATGAATATTATCTTTGATTTACCCGAAGGGGCGGGGTTGGATCTTATCCCCCCGGCATTTTAAGGTGAAGATTATGAATGAAAACAAGAAAACAAAACAAATAAGCTTTATTGACGGCGGGGTCTGTGCCCCCCGCGGCTTTCTTGCCAACGGTGTCCATTGCGGGCTACGAAAAAATAAGTCAAAATTAGACTTGGCCTTGATTTATTCAAAAGAGCCTTGCGCTGCTGCTGCGGTTTATACCCAAAACCTGGTTTTCGGCGCACCCATAGCGGTGACCAAAGAAAGTTTGGAAGACAATAAGGCTCAAGCGGTTGTCTGCAACAGCGGTGTTGCCAACACCTGCAGCCCCGACGGTATGGAAAAGGCTCTGGCCATGCGTGAAATTACGGCAGAGGCCCTGGGCATAAAGGCAGAAGATGTTATAGTTGCATCCACGGGTGTCATAGGCAAAAGCTTGGACTTGGAGCCCATCCAAAAGGCTATGCCCGCCCTGGCAAAAGGCCTGTCAAATAAAGGGTCGGCCAAGGCGGCAGAAGCTATAATGACCACCGACACCCGTAAAAAAGAATATGCGGTGGAATTTGAAATAGAGGGCAAAGTTTGCAGAATAGGGGCCGTTTCAAAAGGTTCCGGTATGATCTGCCCCAACATGGCGACCATGCTTTCTTTTATTACTACGGATGTGCTTATAGATGACACCGCCCTAAAAAGCGCACTAAAAGCCGCCGTTGAAAACAGCTTTAACATGCTCAGCATTGACGGTGACACTTCCACCAATGACATGGTCAGCATTATGGCCAACGGCCTGGCCGGCAATCCCATGATTTCACAAGCCGGTGAGGCTTATGAAATATTCCAAAGCGCTTTAAAAGCGATTTGCATAAAGCTTGCCCGTGAAATGGCAAGGGACGGCGAGGGTGCCACCAAGCTGATTGAGTGTGTAATTCGGGGTGCCAAAGACGAAAATACGGCCAAAATCCTGGCCCGCAGTGTCATAAATTCCGCCCTGGTTAAAACCGCCATGTTCGGTGAAGACGCCAACTGGGGCCGTATAATTTGCGCCATGGGCTATGCCGGTGTTGACTTGGATGTAAATCGGGTTGATATTGCCTTTAGTTCGGCGGCGGGTAGGGTGCAAGTTTGCCAAAACGGTGCGGCCCTGGATTTTTCGGAAGATAAGGCAGCGGCTGTTTTAGCGGAAGATGAAATTATAATCGAGGCCGACTTGGCCGACGGTGACGGCAATGCCCGTGCCTTTGGCTGCGACCTTTCTTATGATTATGTGAAAATCAACGGCGATTACAGAACTTGATTAACGGGGGTTCATTTATGAAAATATCAGATTTTGACAAAGCAGAAATATTAGTCCAAGCCCTACCCTATATCCAAGAATACAATGGGGAAATTGTGGTTATTAAATACGGCGGCAATGCCATGGTATCCGACGACTTGCGCGCTTGCATGATGGCCGACATTGTCCTGCTTTCAATGGTGGGGATGAAGGTTGTCTTGGTCCATGGCGGCGGGCCCGAAATTTCAAGTTGTTTAGAAAAAATGGGCAAAGAAAGCAAATTCATAAACGGCCTGCGTTATACCGACAAGGAAACGGCCGATGTTGTGCAAATGGTCTTGGCCGGCAAAATCAACAAAGATTTGGTAAGGGAGTTGTCGAGCCATGGTGCCAAAGCCGCGGGTGTGTCGGGCCTGGATGCAAGCATGATAAAGGCGGTAAAAAAGACCGATGCGGGCGACCTGGGCTTTGTGGGCGAAATTGAAAGCATGGACACCGGCGTCATCAAGGATTTGCTGGAAAAAGGTTACATCCCCGTGGTGTCTGCCATAGGTGCCGGGCAAGACGGTGAAGTTTACAATATAAACGCCGATGCCGCGGCCGCCAGGATTGCGGCAGAGCTGGGGGCCAAAAAGTTCCTGCTCCTGACCGATGTTAAGGGCCTTTTGGAAGACAAGGACGATGAAAACACCCTGATTGCGGAAGTCAAGGTCAGCAATGTCAGAGCCCTTAAAAACCAAGGCATAATAACAGGCGGTATGATACCCAAGGTTGACTGCTGTGTTGAGGCGGTCCGCCGAGGTGTCAAGCGGACAACTATAATCGACGGCCGCGTGGAACACGCCATAGTTATAGAAATGTTGACCGATGAAGGTGTCGGCACCATGTTTACATAAGACCTGAGCGAAAGGGAAAGAGATGAAGTTTGAAGACATTAAAATAGAATCACAAGCGGCTTTTATGCCCACTTATGCCCGTTATGATTTTGCGCCGGTAAGAGGGCAGGGGGCGACCCTCTATGACGAAAACAGCAAGGACTTTATTGACTTTACATCCGGCATAGGGGTCAATGCCTTGGGCTACGGCCACCCGGCCTGGGTTAAAGCTGTCGGTGAGCAAGCGGCAAGTTTGCAGCATATATCAAACCTTTATTATGCCCCTGCCCAAACAAAATTAGCGAAAAAATTGGTTGAAGCCTCCGGCTTTGCGGGCGTCTTTCTTGCAAATTCCGGTGCGGAAGCCAACGAATGTGCCATAAAATTAGCCCGTAAGTATAGTTTTGATAAATACGGCCAAGGCAGGGGTAAGATAGTTTCGCTTGAAAATTCCTTCCATGGCAGAACCTTGAGCACGCTCAAGGCCACCGGTCAGGAAGATTTTCATAAATATTTCTACCCCTTCCCCCAAGGCTTTGCCTACACACCGCCTAATGATATTGAAGCCTTAAAAAATGCCTTGACGCCGGATGTCTGCGCCTTGATTATAGAAATTATTCAAGGTGAAGGCGGGGTCTTGCCCCTTGATTCCGACTTTATTAAAGCCGCCCGCCGACTTACGCATGAGCGGGATATTTTGCTGATTATGGATGAAGTTCAAACAGGCCTGGGCAGAACGGGCAAGCTTTTTGCCTGGGAATATATAGGCCAAAAGCCGGATGTTTTGACGGCTGCCAAGGGTTTGGGCAACGGCCTGCCCATAGGGGCCTGCCTTTGCAGTGAAGAGTTAAAGAATGTTTTGGGCCCGGGCGACCACGGTTCAACCTTCGGCGGCAACCCCATAGCATCCGCAGGTGCCACGGTTGTCTTGGACAGCCTGACGGAAGAGTTCATGGCTGATGTTATGGCCAAGGGCCAACTCTTGGGTCGAATGTTGGCAGAAATCCCCATTGTGGAAGAAGTCCGCGGTATGGGGCTGATGTTGGGTATAAAGTTGAAAAACATAAAGGCAAAAGACTTGGCCGCTAAGTGCTTGCAAGAAGGGCTTTTGGTCTTGACCGCCAAAGAAAACTTGCGTCTGTTGCCCCCGCTTAATATAAGCCGGGAAGAAATTGAAACAGGGATGCAAAGATTGAAGAAGGCCGCCGGCAGCATTTAAAACAAAATTGCCTTTTGCCTTTAGAAAACAGATAAAGAATTTTGCAAAGTGAGTCTGCCTTAGGAGGGCTTGTAAATGAAGCATCTACTTAAAATATTGGATCTGAGCGGTGAAGAAATTTTAGACATCCTCAACCTTGCAGATCAACTTAAATATGAAAAGAAAAACGGCATTCCCCACCGTCGGCTTGAAGGCAAAAGTTTGGGTATGATTTTCCAAAAATCATCCACCCGAACTCGGATATCCTTTGAGGCGGGCATGTTCCAGTTGGGCGGCCAGGCCCTCTATCTCAACGCCACCGATATGCAAATAAAAAGAGGCGAGCCGGTGGAAGACACGGCCCGCGTATTGTCACGCTATATTGACGGGATTATGATAAGAACCTTTGACCAGGCAGAAGTTGAAGCCCTGGCGCAATATGGGGATATCCCCGTTATAAACGGCCTGACGGACTTTAGCCATCCCTGCCAAGTTTTAGCCGACCTTATGACCGTCCGCGAATACAAGGGCAGCCTGGAAGGCCTTAAAATGTGCTATATAGGCGACGGCAACAACATGGCCAACTCCCTTATTGTCGGCGGCCTTAAAACGGGCATGGATGTCAGCATAGCCTGCCCAAAAGGCTATGAGCCCGACCAAGAGGTTATGGATTTTGCAAAGACCTATTCAAACTTCGCCTTAGTTCGCGACCCCAAAGAGGCCGCAGCAAATGCGGATGTTATTTTCACCGATGTTTGGGCCTCTATGGGCCAAGAAGGCGAGCAGGAAGAGCGCCGCGCCGCCTTTGAGGGTATATATCAAATCAACAAAGAACTCATGGCCGTGGCCCGACCCGACTGCATGGTGCAACACTGCCTGCCCGCCCACCGAGGCGAAGAAATAACGGCAGATGTCTTTGAAGCCCACGCAGACGAAATCTTCGAAGAAGCGGAAAACCGCCTCCACGCCCAAAAGGCCGTGATGGTTATGTTGATGGAGTAGGATTAAAATAAAAAAGCTTCGGCCTTGCATAAAGAGGCCGAAGCTTTTTTGTTGCTGTTTTTATTTTGCTTTTTTATCGACTTTTTCCTTGCTGTCATCGGTTAAAATAAAGGCCAAGCCCCAAATAACAATGGCAGCAAACAAAACGGTCATTATAAGCGTTGCGGAAGTCAAGCGCAGCGCCTTCAAGCCAAGTATGCTGTCGGCTAATTGTATCCCCAGATTCAGAAGGAAAGAAAGGCCCTGGCTTTCAAAAAATGACGATAGGGGGATTTGGCCGCTTGTCAGCATTTTTGCCATATGGCCAAAGGAAATATAAACACCGGCCATTGAAGCCAAACCTCCGCCGGCCAAGGCGGTGATAAGACCCTGTTTGTTGCTGAAAAGCGCAAAAAAGAAAATTATAAGCGACAAGATTAAAGCCAGAGCAAAAAAGGCGACAAAGATTATTAAAGTCGGTTTGATTTGCTCGACGCCATGGCTCGACAAAATTTCGGACTTACCTGTTAAGAGATCCTTTATGACACTGTCGTTGCCGGAAAGGGAGTTGACAGTGTCGCTAATATAAACTTCATCGGCCACATAAAGTAAGCCGGCATCAAAACTATAGTAAAAGAAGGATAGAAAATAAGCGGACGGGATGATAGCCAGGGCTAAAAGTGCCGCTACAAGACGATATACAAATTTCATCAAACCAAATCCTTTCGGGCTTTTGATTCTACCAGGAAGAGTTGAGGGCCACGGTACGGTTTATAACCAAGTGTTCCGATGTACTGTCCTTGTCCACACAGAAATAACCTTGGCGCATGAATTGGAAGCTGTCGCCCGGCTTTATGTCTCTCATGTTACCTTCAAGCATGCAAGAGTCCAGTATTTGCAACGAGTCTGGGTTTATATGGTCCAACATATCGCCATGGCTTTCGTCGGTTGGGTCTTCAACATTGAAAAGCCTGTCATAAAGCCTGACTTCCGCCCTAACACAATCGTTGGCATTTACCCAGTGGAGGGTGCCGCGCACCTTGCGGCCGTCGGGTGACTTGCCGCCTTGACTTTCCGGGTCATAAGTACAGCGCAGCAAGGTTACATTGCCGTCTTCATCGGTTTCATAGCCGGTGCAACGAACGAAGTAGGCACCGCGCAGACGGACTTCATTGCCGGGGAAGAGGCGGAAATATTTCCTGACCGGTTCTATCATAAAGTCATCTTGTTCAACATATATTTCACGCGAAAAAGTGACCTTGTCCATCCCAAGTTCGGGTTTGTTGGGGTTTTTGGGGACTTCAAAGGTTTCTGTCTTGCCTTGGGGGTAGTTTTCAATTATGACCTTGAGGGGCTTGAGTACAGCCATGGTACGCGGAGCATTTTCGTTAAGAAAATCACGGACACAGGCCTCAAGCAGGCCGTAATCAACTATACTTTGAGCCTTGGCCACACCCACGCGGTCAACAAAATCACGGATAGCCTCGGGCGGATAACCCCGGCGGCGCATGCCGCTGAGGGTTATCATGCGAGGGTCATCCCAACCGGTGACGACATTGTTTTCAACCAAAATTAGGCTTCTGCGTTTGCTGGTTACGCAGTAGTTCAGGTTAAGGCGGGCAAACTCAATCTGGCGCGGTGGCTCATCAAAACCGATTTGTTCTACAAACCAGTTGTAAAGCGGGCGATGGTTTTCAAACTCTAAAGAACAAAGTGAATAAGTGACATTTTCAACCGCATCGGACAGGGGATGGGCAAAGTCATACATGGGGTAGACGCACCACTTGTCACCTGTTTGGTGATGGGGAACATGGGCAATTCTGTAAATGACCGGGTCACGCATATTAATATTGGGTGAACTCATGTCGATTTTTGCGCGCAAAACCCTTGCGCCGTTCTCAAATTCACCTGCGGTCATGCGTTTGAAGAGATCTAAATTTTCTTCAATGGGGCGTTCACGGTAGGGGCTGTTCTTGCCCGCTTCTGTCAAAGTGCCGCGATATTGGCGCATTTCATCGGGGGTAAGGTCGCAAACAAAGGCCTTGCCCTTTTCTATGAGCTTGATGGCACATTGGTGAATAAAATCAAAATAGTCGGAGGCATAATATAAATTGTCCCACTCAAAGCCCAACCACTTAATGTCTTCCATAATTGAATCAACATACTCGACTTCTTCCTTGGAAGGGTTGGTGTCGTCAAAGCGCAAGTTGCATATACCCTTATATTTTTCGGCAGTGGCAAAGTTTATGCAAATAGCCTTGGCGTGGCCTATGTGTAGGTAGCCGTTAGGCTCCGGCGGGAAGCGGGTTTGCACCCGGGTGTTGACACCCTCCGCCAGGTCTTGATCAATAAAATCATGAATAAAGTTTGAGTAAAGTCCGCTTTTTTCTTCCATGTTTAATCCCATCCTAAAAATTTGTCCTTACATACATGCTTTTGCTTTTATTTTGAATGATACTTTAAGGCGTCTCCTAATCTTTGCCTTGCCCTGTCATTGCCCAACAAAGCAATGATGGAGTGAAGGTCGGGCGTGTTTTGCCGCGAAGTCAAGGCCAACCTTATAACACTTGAAACATGGCCCACATGGCCCTTATAAGCTTCCGGATTTTTCCTGTATTCCTTAACATTGGGTGTGAAGCCGAGGGGGAGGCAAATATCTTTAATTTTAGAAAACCAAGTTTCCCTGTCGTCTTGCGCATTAAAAACTTCCAAATAACTTTCCAGTATGGCTGCGGCGTCTTTTGGGCTTATATTGTCGGGCAAGTCGTATTGAGGCTCATAGATTTCATCAAAGAAGTAGACGGTGTAATCTTTGAGCTCGGACCAAAGGGCTATGTCCTTGCGGGGCTTTTTACCCCCGCGGTCAATGGCGAAAATCTTTTTAGAATAATCGGGGTCGGCAAGCAAAAGTTCGTGGTAAAGCGGGTCATATTCACGGGCCCAGGCCAGCGCCTTGTCATAGACTTCATCGGCGCTCATGAAAGATATTACATTTTTGCTTACATCATTTAACTTAACCAAATCAAAAAGCGCGCCGCCGGCACTCATCTTTTTAATTTTAAAGGGAAAGTCCGTCAAGGCAGCGGTTCGGTTGGCAGAGCGCCATTGCTCAAAGTTTGAGTTAATGAGTGTCAGCAAATATTCGAGCACACTTTCCTTCGGATAGCCCTTTTCAACAAAGTACATAACGGCCGCTTCCGGGTCAAGCCGTTTTGAAAGCTTGCGCCTGCTACCGTCTTCTTCCTTCATAAGGGGGGCTATGTGGGCATACTTGGGCAATTTGAAGCCGCAAGCCGCAAAAAGTTCCACATGAAGTGCGACGGAAGATATCCACTCATCACCGCGTATGACATGGGTTGTCCCCATCAAGTGGTCATCAACGGCATGGGCGAAATGATAGGTGGGTATGCCGTCGGTCTTGAGCAGGACTACATCCATGGTGTTTTGCGGCATTTTGATTTCGCCCTTTATGAGGTCCTTGAAAACAATCCTTTTTTCAGGGTCACCTGCCGAGCGCAAGCGAATAACAAAGGGTTTACCGGCATCAAGAGCTGCTTTTTGCTCTTCGAAAGAAAGCCTGGAACAGCGCGCCCAGGGGCCGTAATAGCCCTTGTTTACATTTTCCTCTTCTTGCTCTTGTCGTAAGTCATTGAGCTCCTCTTCCGTGCAAAAACAAGGATAGGCCTTGCCTTCTTCATATAATTTTTTGGCAAAAGCCTGATAGATTTCACGCCTTTGGCTTTGTTTGTAAGGGCCGTAAGCACCTTTTTCTTCATCTTCGGCCACCACGCCTTCATCGGGTTCAAGGCCGAAAGCAGCCAAGCCTTTGAGGATGGCTGTGACACCGTCTTCAACTTCTCGCTTTTTGTCGGTGTCTTCAATCCTTAAGAAAAAAACGCCCTGTGTCGCGCCGGATATGAGCTTATTGACAAAAGCCGGGAACATATTGCCCATGTGCATAAAACCCGTGGGACTGGGGGCAAAACGGGTAACGCAAGCACCCGGTGGCAGGGCCCTGGGTGGGTATTTAGCCTCATATTCTTCGGGACCGACAAAAATATTTTTAAAAATTAAATTCGAGAGGAGCTTTAAATCTTCCAAAAATTACAATCCTTTCCCAAAAGCATATATATTCACCCTATTATGACAGAAAAACAGCTGTCTATCAAGCAGAAAAGCCCAAAAACAAGGCAAAGTAAAAAGAAGGGCCACACCATCAGGTGCGGCCCCTTTACTAAATCTTGAAAATCGTCAATCCACTAAAATCTCACCGAAATAACCGGGGGCTAAATTGGCGGCGTTTGACTCATCTGTGTCGATATGCATGGCCAGGCTGTAGTTTTCATTGACCCGGACAACAACATCATCAAAAATCAAAGAACGCTGGGCATAGTCCGATCTGACCTTAACAACCTGATTGTCTTCCAGGCCCAACCTTTCGGCATCGGCCGGTGTCATGTGAATATGCCTTTTAGCAATTATAACGCCGGCGGGTAGGTCATAAGTCCCTTTGGGCCCCACCAACTTGCAAGCACCGCTGCCCTTGATGTCGCCGCTTTCGCGAATAGGGGCTGTGACACCTATGGAACGCGCATCTGTTGCGGAAAGTTCAACCTGGGTCTCGGGGCGAACCGGGCCCAAGATGGCAACCGAGGGGAAGGAACCTTTAGGCCCCACAACCTCTACCCTTTCCTCACAAGCGAACTGGCCGGGTTGGGAAAGCTCTTTAACCGGTGTCAATTCATAGCCTTGACCAAAAAGCACATCAAGTGCTTCGCGGCTAAGGTGAACATGGCGGGCGGATGTTTCGATTAAAACTGTTTTTTTCATCTTAAATACTCCAATTTGGGTCTTGATAGGTTAGATATTATAAAGACTTTACTAATACTTATAGGTGAATTGTTGCTTGTTTCCGAAGTTAACTTTTGCATCAAGAGTAGAGAAACCAACTTTTGCTACAACTTCAGAAGTATTTGTGCACTTGAGTTCGGTGTAGAGCATCCTACCGGTAGCCTTGTCAATTCGGGCAATAATATAGCTCTTGTTATAGGTGGGAGCAAAAGTTCCTAAAGTTACTATCCAGCTAAAAGATTTAACCTGATCATCAACAATTTCTTGTGTTAAAACATTAAAGGCTTGCCCGTGCCTGGTGTTGGGTACGGACGCATTGGTGGGTAAGCTTTTAAGAGCTTCATCTTTGAAGTCCATTCTTATTTCATAATATGTGCCCTTATCATCGCAAGTGGCCTTGCTCAAGGATGAACCTTGCACCTTGCCGCCATAATTTTGCTTGTAAACCGGGATACTCGTGTCCACAACCGTGTCTTGGTTGAAGGTTTCGGGATCGGTGCTGAATAAAGGAACAACACGCGGAATTAGTGAGTTAATCATGCTATTACTACTTGATATGTCCCCTATTATGTTTGTAAGAACCATGGTGAATTTAGGATTTTCTTTTTTAACCTTGTTGGCTGCGGCATTATAGTAAGCTGCGATTTCATCAGCAGTTTGGGGCTTTTTATCCGTTGGCTCTGTTTTTTCGCTTCCGTTTTCGGAAGAACCTGTGTCGTCTTCGGTGTTATCGCTTGCTTGCGAATCTTCTTCGCTTTCATTTTGGCTTTCGCTCTCGTCTTGACTTTCGCTTTCGCCCTGGCTTGCATCTTCGGTCGAAATATTGTCTGATACTACTTCTGAACTTGTACTGTCACCATTGGTGCTTGTGTTGTCATCCTTATTTTTCCCGCAAGCAGCAAGGGAAAATACAAGTGCAAAGACCATAATGACCGCCAATAAGCTTGAGAACCTCTTTTTCATGAATGACCCTCCGTTAATTTAAAATAAGGTGCGAGCAATTATACTCACACCCATCAATTATACCCATCTGATATACAAATGTAAAGTTAAAAAAGAAATAAAATTATATTTGGTCAATAAAGTAGTTAACAGAGGCCAAGCCTGCTTCTTTTTTGTCATGAGTAACCAAAATAACAAGGCTGTCTTGAGCAATTTTCTGAACATAAGGAATAATGCGCTGCTTTAAATCCTTGTCCAAACCCTTAAAGGGCTCATCCAAAAGAAGGATACCACCGGCTTTTGCAAAAGCCAGGCCGCGAGCCAAGGCTACCCGTCTGCGCATGCCGCCGCTGAGCAGGCCCGGTTTTTTGTCAAGTGCATCGCCCATGCCAAAGTTTTGGAGCCAGAGGCGAGCCGTCTCCCTATCTGATACCAGGGCAACATTTTCCAAGGCGGAAAAACCTTTAAGCAGCCTATCATTTTGAAAAACATATGAAATGTGCTTGCCCTCCAAGCCTAAAACACGGCCGCTGTCCGGTGTTTCCAAGCCGGCTATAATACGCAAAAGTGTTGTTTTACCGGCGCCGGAATTTCCCAAGAGAGCTACGATACCTTCCGCGGGTAAGTCCAAGGACAGATTTTGTAAAACCTTTTTTTGCCCAAAACTTTTTGAAATATTTTCAATTTTAAGAGGCAAGGCCTCACCCCTCTCGTTCGTATTTTGCCCTTAAGTGACGGATTTTGCACGGCCCAACAAAAAGGTCAAAAGCTTTTCGATAAGTATACTCATTACAATAACAGCGGCCGACCAAGCGAAAAGATCTACACTTTCCAAGTAAATTTTCGAATGATAAAGTTCCTTGCCTATCGATTTCACGGGAAGGCTTAATATCTCGGCCGCTATGCCGGCCTTCCAGGCAAAGCCCAGGGCGGTGGTGGCTGCGGCAAAAAGATAGGGCAAGACGGCAGGTATGTAAATGTGACTTATCTTTTTGGCCTTTGAAAGTTTAAAAACTTGGGCCATCTCCAAAAGATCCCCGTCGGTTTGCTCAATACCCTCTTTTACATTGGCCCAAATAAGGGGCAGAACCATAAGTAAGGCAATAAAAACCGGGACCCTGTTCTTACCCATCCAAACCAAGGCTAAAATTATGAAAGAGGCAACGGGAGTGGATTTAATAATGCTCATGAGTGGTGATAAAAGCATACCCAAGGGCTTGAAGACAAAGCTTAAAGCCCCCAAAACAATGCCCGACAAAAGCCCCAAGACAAAACCTTCCATGATCCTGAGGAGGCTGAAGAAGGATTTTAACCAAAACTCGCCTGTTTGAGCCAACTCAAACAGGCGGTGGAAGGTTCGGGCGGGCGAAGGGAGGAGCAGCTCACTGCCAACAAGCTTGTAAGCTAACTGCCATAGGCCCAGCCAAAAAACAGCAAGGGAAAATTTTATCAGGTATGAGACCCACTTGGGCTTATGAGTTGTAGAAGAAGTCGTCATCGGGCAAAGCACCTCCGACAGAAGCTTTGTCTGCATTGAATAAAACTTCGTAGTTGGCTAAGGCCGTCTCTTTCATTTCGCTGCCTATTATGAAGGTAAGTTTGGAACCGTCAATGGCATCTTGGGCCAGCTTTAGGTCGGCCACAATATCATAGTTTACTATTAAGGCAGCCGCCTCACTTTGATTTTGATTTACATAATCGACAGATTCTTTATATTCGCTTAAAAATGCTTCAAGCGCTTGTGGGTTTTCTTTGGCGAAATCCGCTCTGACCACCAGAGCACCCATGGCAAAGCTTGTGGATTCCCCATCTGCTTGCGTAATGCGCTCCCATTCTTCCGTAAGATCGAGCGCCTGCTTTATATTTTCGTTTTTGTTTAAGACCGTTGTGACAAAGGGTTCGGGCAAAAGTAAAATCTTGGCGTCACCCTTGGCGGCCAAGGTTGCCAATTCGCTGTGTTCGGCCTTGTACTCAATGGTTAAGTCCTTGGCAGGGTCCAAGCCGTTTTCTGTTAAAATGTAGTTGAAGGCATACTGGGGTGTGGCAGCCAGCCCGGTAGCATAAACAGTTTTACCCCTCAAGTCTTCAAAGGATTTAATGCTGTTACCGTTTTCTAAAATATAAAGAACCCCTAAAGTGTTAATGGCAAGCAGCTTTAGGTCATCTTTTGTATCATCCGTAGCCTTGGTTTTGTTGTAAAGCGCGGCAGCCATGTTGAGTGGGCAGGCGGCAATATCAACTTCGCCCTTAATAAGTTTGGGGCCGATAAGGCTTGGGTCGGATTCAATGCTGAAACTATAGTTGTTGGCGGTGATAGCTTGGTCTGCGTTCTTCATCAGTTTAACCATGCCCATGCCCGTGGGACCCTTGAGTGCGGCGACGCTGACATTTGTTTTTTGGGTTTGATCCGTGCTTGTGCTTTCGCCCGCCTCGCCTTGGCCGCAAGCGGCTAAAGATAAAATCATAAAAGCAGCCAGTAAAAGTGATAAAATTTTTGTGCTTGTTTTCATTTTTATACCTCTTTTTTAATTTTATATAATCAGTTTTCTAAAAAAGCCTTGAGGGCTTTTGAATCGTTTATCTCTACCAATTTACCCTTGCGCTTGATTATAGCTTGGGCTTCAAGTTTGTCAAGGGCTCGATAGAGGGAGGCCCGCCCCATATCCAAGTCACGCGCAAGGGCGCTGAAATTTTCGATTTTTACATATTGCTTACCGCCTTTTGTTTCATAACTTAATTCTAACAAGGCGCAAGCCAGCTTGGCCTGTGAGTCACCGGCGGTTAAGGCACCGATTTTTGTGGTCAAAAAATACACACGCTGTGAAAGGTAGGCTATATAGCCTTCGGCGATTGCAAGATTATCAGCCATAAACTCACGCATTAAACTTTGGGGTATGTAGAGGACTTTAGTCGGCACCAAGGCTGTGATTAGAGTGGCATCACCCGGCAGACTTGTAAAAATGTTGACCGCACCGAAAAGATCCCCAAAACCAAGTTCGCTTATTTTGGCCTTCATCTTATGCACACCGGCTCTGCCTGTTAAAATCAAGCCCAAGGCGGGCTCCGACGGAAAATTGGGATCAATTTTTTCCTCTCTTATGTAGTTGCTTATAAGGGCACGGCCTTGCAAGCTTTCTGAAAGGGCAGGGAGATTTGCGGCCTGAAAAATTTTGGTTTCTTTAAGTAAGCCGGCAGCAAGTTCTATTTCCGACCGACTCATAGTCAAGACACCTCCTTGAAAAAGTGTATCAAATGATACAGAACAAGTGTATTATACAAATTTTTATAAGCCCTGTCAAGCAAATTTTCAGAGGCCGAGGGCTTGTCGGCTTTTTATTGCGAAGGCCTATGCACTGTGATATAATTACGGCAGTAAAAATGAGCCCAACCTTGGGCAAAAACACTTAAGCCCGATTGTGACCGGCTTTTAAGAGGTAAAATTAAAATGATTAAAATAAATAATTTGTATCAACAATGGTTGGAAGAAACAAAGACCGTGCCGGATTTACACCAAGAGCTTGTGTCCATAGCAAATGACCAAGATGAAATAGCCGAGCGATTTTATAAAAACCTTGAGTTCGGTACAGCCGGGCTGCGCGGAGTTTTGGGCGCCGGCAGCAACCGAATGAATATTTTTACCGTAAACCAAGTCACCCAAGGTTTAGCCCAATATTTAAAGGCCGAGCATGGCCGGGCATCTGTATCCATAGCCTATGACTCGCGCATCAATTCCGAGCTTTTTGCCAAAGAGTCGGCGGGGGTTCTGGCGGCCAACGGTATAAAGGTTTTTATTTACCGCGAGCTCATGCCCACACCCATGTTGTCCTTTGCGGTTAGGCGCCTGGGCTGCCAATCGGGGATTATTATAACCGCCAGCCATAACCCGGCGGAATACAACGGCTATAAATGCTATGACCCCCAAGGCTACCAGATGACCGATGAAGCAGCTCGCAAGACCTATGAATTCATTCAAAAAACCGATATCTTCAAAGATGTAAAAACCATGGCCTTTGAAGAAGCCTTGGCAAGCGGCCTTGTCGAGTATATCGGTGAACAAATTATAGAAGAGTTTTATGAGCTGACCTTGGCCCAAAGGGTTAGGCCGGCTCTGCCTGAAATCGGTGACTTAAAAGTTATCTACAGCCCCTTGCACGGGGCCGGCAACAAGCCCGTGCGTGAAATCTTCAAGCGAATGGGCTTAAAAGATGTTAAGGTTGTGCCGGAACAAGAAAAACCCGACGGCAACTTCCCCACCGCCCCCTATCCCAATCCGGAAATAAGGCAGGCTTTTGAATGTGCCATAAAATTAGCCCAAGAAGAAGCGGCCGACCTGCTCTTGGCAACCGACCCCGATTGTGACCGTGTGGGTATAGCGGTGTATGACGATGGTGAATATAAGCTTTTAAGCGGTAATGAAGTAGCGGCGCTCTTAACGCATTATATCCTCAAAAGCAAAAAAGCGGGGGGCAACTTATCACAAAAGCCACTTGTCATAAAATCCTTTGTCACCACGGATTTGATTGAGGCCATAGCAGATGATTATGCCTGCCAAACCGTTAACTTACTGACGGGTTTTAAATATATCGGTGAATATATTACAGAACTTGAAAAAACAAATCAGTCCGATCGTTTTGTCTTGGCCATGGAAGAAAGCTACGGCTACTTGGCAGGCACCCATGCTCGCGATAAGGATGCCGTGGGGGCTTCCATGCTGATTTGTGAGATGGCAGCCTTCTACAAGGCCCAAGCTAAAAACTTGGTTGAGGTCATGCAAGGAATCTATGAAAAATACGGCTTTTATGAAAATAAAGTTCTAAACTTTGCCTTTGAGGGCAAGAGCGGCATGCTTAAAATGCAAGAACTTATGGAAGCTTTGCGCAAAACCCCCTTGAAAAACATAGCGGGACTTGATGTTTTAGAGTTTTCGGATTATAAGGAAGGTTTTATTGAAGACCTTAAGAGCCGGGGTCGTCGGCCCATAGGCCTGCCCAAGGCCAATGTCGTGGCCTTCAAACTGCCCGCCGGCAACAGCCTGATTGTCCGCCCTTCCGGCACAGAACCCAAGCTTAAAATTTATATAACCGCCAAGGCCCAAAGCCGGGAAGAGGCAAGAGCTTTGGCGGGTGAAATGGGAAGAAGCGTTGGAGAACTGATGGGTCTTTAAAGAAAGGAAGAATAAGGTGAAATACAGAAAGTTAATTATCAGAGTTGTTGCCTTGATTTTAGCGGTGCTTATGGGGCTGAGCGTTTTAGCGGTGCTTTTTAATATTTTGGCTGTGAATGTCGGCGCTATCGAAACAATTGTCCAAACCGGCGATGACCCTTCACAGGTTAAGTGGCCGCTCTATGTGGGCTTGTCTGCCCTTTTGTTAATTATTGTCCTGGTTCTTGTCCCTATGTTTAACAAGAAAAAATAGAAGCCGAATACTCCTGATTCAGCCTCTTAAAAATCATATTTAGTTTGCGCTTATTTTGACGAGAAAACGCGCCTTACCTTCATTTGTTCAAGGGAGCGGTCAACTTCACCCAAACCCAAGAAATCGGCCCGGGGGGAGTATAGCCTGAAGAGCCCCTTCTTTTCTTTCAAGGGCGCCAAGCGCTCCAAATCCAAGGCACCGCCATTCTTGAAGCGAAGGGCCTGGGCCTCGGTTACCCGAACTTTGGGGTAAGCGGCGAGTGCCTTGTCGGTCGGGATAAGAAAGTCCTTTATGTCCTTTATATTTTCTGCTTCTTCTAATTTCTCAAGACTGTGGGCGCTTTTTAGCTCAAAACCGTTTGCGGCCGTGCGCCTTAAGGCGCTTAAACTTGCGCCGCAACCCAAAAGCCGGCCCAGATCATCGGCCAGGGTTCTTATATAGGTGCCGGCCGAGCAAGCTATATCAACTTCATACTCATTCAAGCTCAAATCAAAACCTATTAAAACGGCACTGTATATTTCAACCCGGCGCGCCTTTCTTTCCACCTCAAGGCCCTGACGGGCGAGTTTGTAGAGGCGGACCCCGTCTTTTGAAACAGCCGAGTACATGGGCGGTATTTGCTCAATGGGGCCGACAAATTGCTTAAGGGCAGCCTCAAACTCTTGCGGGTCGGTTTTTACTTGTGATTCATTTACGATCTTACCCGTGATATCCAGGGTATCGGTTGTCAGCCCCAAGCGTATTTTGGCCCTGTAAGCCTTGTCGTCGGAAGGTAAAAAGTCAATAAATCTGGTAGCACCGCCCAAGGCAATGGGCAAAACACCCGTAGCCATTGGGTCCAGGGTACCCGTGTGGCCGGCTTTTTTTTGCCCCGTTAACCTGCGAAGGCGGGCAAGTGCGCCAAAGGATGTTATACCTTGAGCTTTATCTAAAATTAAGAAGCCGGTCATTCATACCTCCCAAAAAAATAAAAGAATAAAAACAAGGGACGCCGAGGCGTCCCTTGAAATGTTTCTAAAGCTCTTTTGATAAAACTTTAAGAAGTTTATCCAAGGCGTTTTCAAGCGGACCTTCCAATCTGAACCCGGCGGCCTTGGCGTGGCCCCCGCCGTCGAATTTGGCGGCCAAGTCGGCAGCGTTCACGGGCCCGTTGGTTCTCAAGCTGACCTTGAAGTTGCCCCCCTTGGTTTCACGCAAAGTCGCACCGGCCTTAACACCTTCAATTTGACGGGGCAGGGCGGATATACGGTCGCTTTCGCTGTCTGTCGCACCGCTTTCCTTATACATTTCTTGGGTCACAACCATTACAGCCAAACGCTCATCCAAATACATGCGCATGCCGTCGAGTGCCAAACGCTCAAGTGCGGCATAGACCTTGGTTTTAGTTTCAAAGAAAATTTGGTTTATTTCGTGTGAATTGGCGCCCGCTTCTATAAGAGCCGCTGCTATTTTATGAGTGCGTGCCGTTGTGTTTGAATACCTGAAACAGCCGGTATCCGTTGAAACGCCCGTGAAAATGCAGTCGGCAATCTGCGGGTCTACATCCACGCCCAGCTCCAAAATAATAAAGTAGACCATTTCGGCCGTGGCGGCAGAATCACCTTCAATCAGGTGATAGTCGGCCTTGAGTTTGTTTGAAGCATGGTGGTCAATGTTTAGGTTGATTTTGTCGCTGTAAGCAGCTTCAAAATCTTCACCCAACAAGACTGAGTCGGCTATGTCAACCGCAAGGATAAATTCAGGCTCAAATTCTTGAATATCCATACCTTCCCACATAAAAGCATAGCTGTCGGGTATCCGGTCGGAACATTCAACGATAGCTTTCTTGCCCAAGACCCTCAAGGCTCTGGCCAAGGCAAATGCGCTGCCCAGCGTGTCGCCGTCGGGATGGCTGTGGGTTAAAATTAAAAAATTATCATGTTTGCACAGTAGATCAGCTGTGGATTTGTAGTCTAAATTCATCTAAAACTCTACCTTTCGAAAAAGACTTTGTAAGCCGCCGGCTTATTCTTGGGCGGCTTGGCCTTCTTCGTCGCTTGCTTGAGTTTCATCATCTGACTCGGATTTTGACTTTTTTTCATTGAGTTCGTCAATTATCTTGGATATACCGATGCCGTATTCCACAGAATCGTCGGCAATAAACTTAAGTTCGGGTGCGAATTTAATTCTTAAACGGGAACCTATTTCACGCTTGATGTGGCCGGAAGCCTTGCCCAAGCCCTCAACTGCCAATTTGGCGGCGTCGATGCCTTCCATGGAGCTTACATAAACCTTGGCCGAAGTGGCATCCGGGTTTAAGTCAACCCTTGCAACCGTAACCTTGCCTTGAACACGCGGGTCTTTAAGTTCGCCTATTATGGCCGTAAGTTCACGCCTTACATCTTCCGCTACCCTGTCTTTACGATATCCTGCCATTTAAAACACCTCATTCTCTGTATTCTTCCATAACGAAGGCTTCTAAAATGTCGCCTTCTTTTATGTCATTAAATTTTTGCAGCAAAATGCCGCATTCGTAACCGCGCTGAATTTCCCTGACATCATCTTTGATGTGCTTGAGGGATTCAATCTCTGTTTCAGCAACAACAATGCCGTCGCGTATGACGCGGATTTTGGAATTGCGTGTAATTTTACCGTTTTGCACATAGCAACCGGCAACATTACCCTTAGAAGCTACGCGGATAATCTGTCGTATTTCTGCCTGACCTTGCACAAGTTCGCGATATTTGGGTGCACGCATGCCTCTGATGGCATCTTGTATTTCTTCAATGCAGTCATAAATAACCCTATAGGTTCTGATGTCAACACTGTCACGCTCGGCGGCCTGGATGGCCAAGGTATCGGGCCTGACATTAAAGCCGACTATAATTGCGTTTGAAGCGTCGGCCAACATAACATCCGACTCGTTGATGGCACCTACGCCGCAATGGACAATTTGGACACGAACTTCTTCGTTGGTAAGCTTAAGAAGGTTTTCTTTGATAGCCTCTGCCGAACCTTGAACATCTGCCTTGACAATAATGTTAAGGTCTTTGAGTTCACCGGCTTGCAGGGAATCGAAAAGATTGTCAAGCGTAACCTTGTGCATTTGGCCGAACATGTCTTCTTTTGCCTTATATTTACGCTGTTCAACAAGCTCACGGGCCAAGCGTTCGTCAGACACGGCGTCAAAAAGGTCGCCAGCTTGCGGGGCTTCGGCCAAACCGGTGATTTCAACAGGTACGGAAGGACCGGCTTCTTCAACCTTTTTGCCCTTGTCGTCCCTCATAACACGGACACGGCCGACCGAAGTTCCGGCGACGATTATATCACCTGATTTAAGGGTACCGTTTTGTACCAGAAGGGTTGCGACGGGGCCCAGGCCCTTGTCAAGCTTGGCTTCAATAACAATACCCTTGGCTGCCCTGTTGGGGTTGGCCTTTAATTCACTCATTTCGGCCGTCAGTAAAACAGCTTCTAATAATTTGTCAAGATTCAAGCCCGTCAAAGCTGAAACGGGCACACAGATGGTGTCACCGCCCCATTCTTCGGGGACCAGTTCATATTCGGTAAGCTGCTGTTTAATTCTTTCGGGGTTGGCGCTTTCCTTGTCCATCTTATTTATGGCTACAACAATTTGCACCCCCGCCGCTTTGGCGTGATTGATGGCTTCGACTGTCTGTGGCATTATGCCGTCGTCGGCCGCAACAACCAAAATAGCTATGTCCGTGGCATTGGCACCCCTGGCCCGCATGGAGGTAAAAGCAGCATGGCCCGGTGTGTCAAGGAAGGTTAGGTTTTTACCGTCCAGTTCAACCCTGTAAGCACCGATGTGCTGGGTTATGCCGCCGGCTTCTGTTTCCGTAACGCTCTCATTCCTGATAGCGTCAAGCAAGGATGTTTTACCGTGGTCAACATGCCCCATAACAACAACAACCGGGTCACGGTGAGCAAGGCAGCTCTCATCATCGCAGCTGTCGTCAATAATCTTATCTTCAATTGTGATAACAACTTCTTTAACGGTCTTAATATCAAGCTCATGGGCTACAATTTCGGCCGTATCATAATCAATCACTTCATTGACCGTGGCCATGGTGCCCATAGCCATGAGCTTACCTATAACTTCGGCGGCCGTGCGTTTCATAAGTGCCGCTAAATCGCCGACGGTAATTTCTTCCGGTACGGTGATGACAAGTTGCGGTCTCTTGGCGCGTTCTTCGGCAATACGCTGGAGTCTTTGGGCTTCTGTCTCACGGCGAGAAGAGCGCATACCGCCGCGACGGCGGCGATATTGTTGAGAGCGCTGCCTGAGCTTTTGTTTGTTTGTGGCCGTATCTGATTGGGCATGAGGGCTGGTGGATCTGGCCATGTTTTCATAGCGCTCGTTGTATTTGTCTAAATTTACGCTGCCACCCCTGGTGTCAACCGTTTGGGCCTTGCCCCTGGTGCGCGGTTGAATTGTTTTTGAATCTTGGGGTTTTGCCTTTTGGGCGGGCCTGCCGGCGGCAGGTTTGGCGGCTGCTTTTTTCTTATCCGCAGCGGCCGGGGTTTTAGCGGCCTTGCCGTCTTTTTCAGCCTTGGTTGCTGTTTTTGCTTTAGTAGCCGGCTTGGTTTCTTTTGCCGGCTCTTTTGTTTTTGCTGCCGCAGCTTTAGCTTTTTTGGGCTTTGCCTCTGTTTCTTGCGATGCGGCAAAGTAAGCATCAAAGCTTTCGACGGCATGCTGTGTGGTAAAGGTGTCGAAAATAAAATCCAACTCCCTTTCCTCAAGCACCGTCATGTGCTTTTTAGCAAGGGGAAAGTGGGGTTCAAGCATCTTGATTATTTCAGTGCTTTTAATCCCTAAATCCTTTGCTACTTCATGTACTCTGTATTTATTTAGCATATTTTGCTGTTACCTCCCGTTTTGTTTTCCTCGAGTTTTAAAAAAGACAGGGCAAATCCTTTGTCATTTATTGTTAAAACCCCTGCCGGCCGTCCGGTTGCCCTTTTTATATCCTCGAAGGTGAACGGCGTATGAATCAAGGGAATCTTGCTTTCATGGAACTCAATTTCGCGTGCAAATTTTTTTTGAAGCCTGTCGGAAGCATCTTCCGAAAGTAAGCACAGGCTGGCTTTGCCTTTGGCTATTGCCCCCATGCAGGCGTCATGCCCCATGCTTAAAAGGTTTGCACGGCGGCAAAGCCCCAGGAGTGAAAGTTGTTTATCATTCATCGGGGCGCAACTCCTCTTCCATGGCTTCAAAAACCTCGGCCGGGATAGCACATTCAAGCGAACGCTCAAAACGGCCGGCCTTTCTTGCCAGGGCAAAACAATCCTTATTGTGGCAAACATAGGCACCCCTACCGGGTTTACGGCCTGTCAGGTCAAGCGACACTTGACCCTCGGGGCTGCGTACCACGCGGACCAGTTCTTTTTTAGGCTTTGATTGGTTGCATCCCACACACTTTCTCAGCGGGACCTTGCGTTTTCGCATCCAAAACTCCCTTTAATTACAGCAAGCTGAATTTATAATAAGGCGTCAAAGTTGATGACGGAATCGTCTACTACTGTTTCATCGGGCTTGATGTCAATCTTCCAGCCGGTCAGCCTGGCAGCCAGGCGAACATTTTGCCCCCTGTTGCCGATAGCCAGGGACAGTTGGTTGGCCGGCACAATAACACGGCAAGAACGCTCGCTGCCTTCTTCGGCAATAACTTCCAAAACATCTGCCGGAGCCAAAGCGTTTGAGATAAACTCTTGGGGTGATTCGCTGTATTTAACTATATCTATTTTTTCGCCGCCCAGCAAGTCAACAATTTTGTTAACCCTTGAACCGCGCGGGCCTATGCAAGCACCGACCGGGTCAACATCCGCTTCGGCACTGTAAACCGCAATTTTCGTGCGTGAGCCCGCTTCACGGGCCACAGACTTAACTTCAACCGTGCCGTCATGAATTTCCGGCACTTCTGTTTCAAAAAGCCGCCTGACCAGGCCCGGGTGTGTGCGGGAAATGGTGGCCCTGGTGTTCTTATTGTTTTTCGGGTCCTTAACATCGACTATGTATACCTTGATTAAACTGCCTTCGCGCAGGGTTTCGTTTGGCAGTTGTTCGCCCTTCAAGAGCATTTCTTCCATGCCGTCAAATTCCACAATGGCGTTACCGCTTATTGCGTCAACCCTTTGAACCCTAGCCGTAACAATTTCTTGGTGGCGGCTTTGGAGTTTTTCAAATTTCATAATGCTTTCGGCTTCGCGTATGCCTTGGCGTAAAACATGTTTGCCCCTATCCGCCGCTATGCGGCTGACATCTTTGGTTTCCAAATCGATTTCTATGGTATCGCCCACAACTGCGGTAGGCTTGAATTTTTGCGCTTGTTCGGGCAAAAGCTCCGTGTCCGGATCTTCTATTTCTTCCACAACGCTTTTGGTTACAAAAACACGCATGGTTTCCTTTTCCGGGTCAATTTGGCATGAAACAATGTCCTTATTATTAAAATCACGCTTAATAGCCGTGACAATGGCTCGCTCGATGCCGCCGCATAAAGCTTCCATTGAAATGCCTTTTTCATGTACCAAAAGTTTTAAAGCCGTGAATAATTCACCGTTCATTTTTTTCTTCCTCCAAAGTAATCAAAATCATTTAGTTTAACGCTGCTTGCGTCTTTTTTATCAAATTCCATTTCAAGGCCCTCGTCGTCTACCAGTTTAACCAGGCCCTTGTCATAAGCTTTTAAAGTGCCCTTAAATTCGCGCTTGCCCTCAAATGGACGGATGAGTTTAATTTTAACAGGCTTGCCCAACATGGCGGTGAAGTGCTCGTCACGCTTGAGCTGCCTTTCAACACCGGGGGATGAAACTTCAAGGCAATAACTACCCTTAATCGGGTCGGCTTCGTCCAAAGGTTGGTCAATGGCCCGGCTCATATCCACACAATCGTCTAAACTGACGCCGCCTTCCTTGTCAATATAAACCCGCAAGTACCAGTCGGCACCTTCCTTAAAATAGCGCACATCCCATATGCTTAACCCAAGGTCGCTTGCTATGGGTTCAACAATTTCACGGACAACATCAACCGTTGAGCGGCGCTTGCCCTTGTTTTGCAAAAAATCACCTTAATTCCTTTTAAGAAAACTCAAATGAGCGAAAAACAAAGAGCGGGTTGCCCCACTCTTTACACAAAATACTCGTCTGACAAATGCAAGTCTAACACAAGGCACAGTTAAAATCAAGCTTTTTTTCTTAATTATTGACTCCTTATTGCAAAGGCCTTGTATTGTTAAATGTCGCGCGCGCGTGATATAATGCAAAAGGATATTATATAAGAAGTAAAATGAAACTTAATCGGGGGCCCTTTTGCAGAAAAATGACCTTGTAAATTTAAAGATTGACGCCCTTACATTGGACGGGCAAGGTATAGGCCGTTTAGACGGCCTTGCCGTATTTGTGCCCGGCACCGCCCCCGGGGATGAAGTTCTGGCACGGATAGTAAAAACCAAAAAACGCTACGCTAGGGCCCGGCTTGAAAGCCTTGAAAAAATCTCGCCCGACAGGCAGGCAAATGACTGCCCGGCCTACCCTCAATGCGGGGGCTGCAGCCTTCGCCATATCACTTATGAAGCAGAGCTTAAAATCAAGGCAGAGCATGTTGAAGATTGCTTTAAGCGCATAGGCCACATTGACATTGAGCCTCAGCCTATCCGGCACGGGCCCGAATTGCGCTACCGCAACAAGGCCGGTTACCAGCTTGAAGCCGTCGGGGAGGGTCTTAAAATCGGCTTTTATGCCAAAAACAGCCACCGTGTGGCAGACTGCCGCGACTGTCTTTTGCAACCCGGTAGTTTTGAAGCCATAGTCAATGTTTTTGTTGAGTGGATTAAAAAGCACGAGATCTCGATTTATAAGATGAAAGAGCACAAGGGGCTTTTGCGCCATATCTACATCCGCCAAGCTCCACGGACCGGCCAAATCATGGTCTACCCTGTCATAAACGCTAATCAGCTCCCCTTTGCGGATGAACTGATCCAGGCTCTTCTTAAGGCCGAAGCTAAAATCAAAAGTATAGTCTTAAACATAAACCGACAAAAGACCAATATAATCCTGGGTTCAAAAAGCCTAACCCTTTGGGGCAGTGATTATATTAGCGACAGTCTCTGCGGTTTGAATTTTCGTATTTCGCCGCAATCCTTTTATCAAGTCAACAGCAAAATGGCAGAGGTTCTCTATGAAAAAGCGGCCCACTACGCCGGCCTGACCGGGCAAGAGACTGTTTTGGACCTCTACTGCGGCGCGGGCACGATCGGCCTTAGCATGGCTGATAAAGCAAAAGAAATAATCGGTGTTGAATCCGTCCCCCAAGCGGTGGAAGATGCAAAAATCAATGCCGAGATTAATAATATTCAAAACGCTAAATTTATCTGCGCCGATGCCGCCCAGGCTGCCGAGCGGTTAAAAGCGGAAGGGACGAGGCCGGATGTGATTATCCTTGACCCGCCCCGCAAGGGTTGCGCCCCGGAGCTCTTGAAAACCGTGGCGGATCTGGCACCGAAAAGAATCGTCTATGTTTCCTGCGACCCGGCCACCCTGGCCAGGGATTGTGCGGTTTTGTCTGAATTGGATTATGAAACGCTTGAGCTGACCCCGGTTGATATGTTTCCAAGGACGGGACACGTTGAGACGGTTGCTTTATTGTCCAAACTAAACACAGAACATCATTTAGATATAGAAATAGGGGAAGATGAATTATCAGAAATTGACTTTTCAAAAGAGGCAACTTATGGAGAAATTAAAAAGTATGTGTTAGATAAATACGGGTTAAAAGTTTCAAGCCTATATATTGCACAAGTAAAAAGGAAATATGGTCTAATAGAAAGAGAAAACTACAATATTAGCAAGAAAGAAAATCAAAGAGTACCAAATTGTCCAGAAGAAAAAGAAAAAGCAATAGAAAATGCTTTAGAGTATTTTGGAATGATTTAAGAAAAATAATGCCTCAGATTAGATTCTGAGGCATTATTTTTTACTTATTTTAACGCAGTAAATCATATTATTGAAGGGGATCCACTTTATATGCTATAATTAGGTAGTTAATCTATACATTTAGAAAGGTAAAATATAGAATTGGAGAATGATATGGGATTTTCATATAACAAATTATGGAAGTTATTAATAGATAAAAATATGAAAAAAACA
>JAAYSC010000061.1 GCA_012524025.1 Clostridiales bacterium
AGGGAATCAAAAGCATAATTGTTGTGCGGTTAAGCCTGACCGCGGTCAGACGTAACCCTTAATTGCAAAGCTTTTACTGATTTTTTAGCGCATGGAATATTTTGCCAATGTTTACTTGACACTTACGCAGAAAAATTGACCTTGTTTTTACTTTTAAAATATGCTAATCTTCAGCTTATAGAAAAAATAGGGTGGGCTGTGTTTTTGAGTGAAAAGAAACATGAACTTTATCTGATAGCATTCGCTCTGCTGGCAGCGGCCGCTTTAATTTTATTTGTGGCTTTCGACACCCCGCCCCTTTCTGCCGGGCCGAGTGAATGGGCCTATGATGACCCTTTCTTTGAAGAAGGAAGTGACGAATCAACAATTTTTCCGCAGCAAGAAAGTAGTGTGGCAGAGCCTTCCAAAGCAGAGCAGGAAGAGGAAGAAAGCCAAGAAGGGCAAGCGCCGGCTCTTGCCGCCACGGCTTACCCCACCAAAGCTTACAGCAGCGCAATAATCAACCTTAATACGGCCGGCTTGGATGAGCTTATGACCTTGGCCGGTATAGGTCAAGTACGCGCTCAAGCCATAATAGATTATAGGCTTGAAAACGGTTGCTTCAACTGCGTGGAAGATCTTTTGGAAGTGACGGGGATAGGGGAGAAGACTTTTGAAAAAATAGCAGACAGATTAGTCGTTTAAAATCAAAAATAAAATCACCGCTGATGTTCGGTCAGCGGTGATTTTCACTTTATTGATTTAATTTTAGATAAACAAGGACATATCAGACTCTTCGGCATTGGCCAACATAGCAGCCACGCCGCCCAGTTTCACGCCTTCTATCAGCTCTTGCTCTTGTATGCCCATGAGCTCCATGCTCATGGAGCAAGCAACCAATTCAACCCCGTTTTCCATTGCCATCTTAATCATATCTTCCAAGGAGTCGACATTGTGTTTTTTCATAATGTCTTTGATCATTTTGGCACCCATGCCGCCCATGTTCATCTTGGAAAGGCCCAGCTTTTTGGGTCCGCGGGGCATCATGGCACCGAACATTTTAGCTATAAAGTTTTTGCTGACCTTGACTTTTTCGGGTTTTCTTAAAATGTTGAGCCCCCAGAAGGTAAAGAACATGGTGGTCTCACGCCCCATGGCAGCGGAGCCGTTGGCAATGATAAAGGATGCTATGGCCTTGTCCAAATCGCCCGAAAAGACAACAAGGTTTTTCTTGTCACCGGCATGGCTTGGGGGCAGGCACTCTTCACCGCCGCCCTTGTAAAGCAAGACGGTGGTGACCCCTTTTTCGGATGTCACCGAATCAAAAGTGTTGCCCGTGCGCCTGCACCAAGCTTCGACATCCGTGGCAAAGCCCGGGTCGGTTGTTTTAATTTCAATAAGGTCACCCTCGTTGGCATCCTTGACGGCCTGTGCCAACTTGGTTATGGGGCCCGGGCACTGCAAGCCGCAAGCATCAACCGATACGGCAATTTTTTTGCTGAGCGGGCGCATGGTGTCCATATCAAGCAATGCGTCTTTGGCGGTCGGTACAACACCGCGGAAGACACTTTGCCACAAGCGGTAACCGCCGGAAAGGTTGTAGCACTCAATACCGTTTTGGGATAAAATCCTGCAAGCTATGTGGCCGCGCAAGCCCACTTGGCAGGCTATGTAAGCAGGTTTGGTCTTGTCAATCTTGTCTAAATTATCCCGCAGGGAGTCAACGGGGATGTTGACAAAGCCGTCGATGTAGCCGTTTTCATATTCGGCTTCGGTCCTTATATCAAGCAGGGTGACGCTGCCGTCACGGGGCAGGTCGGCAACCTGGTCCCAGTGGAAGGTTTTGGTTTTATTTTCTAAAATATTTTCCGCCACGAAACCGGCCATGTTTACAGGGTCTTTGGCCGAAGAGAAGGGCGGGGCGTAAGCAAGCTCAAGCTCCGTTAAATCATAAACGGTCATGCCGGCATGGATGGCGGTGGCAAAAACATCAATGCGTTTGTCACTGCCTTCATAACCCACCACCTGGGCACCCAAAAGCTTGCCGCCGTCTTTTTCATATATAACCTTGACGGACATATTAACGGCCCCCGGGTAGTAGGTAGCGTGAGAAGCGGAGTAGGTGTAAGACTTGTCAAAATCCAGCCCCAACTGCTTGGCCCGGGCTTCGGTAATGCCGGTGCAGGCCACGGTCAAGTCAAAGCATTTGAGTATACCCGTGCCCTGGGTGCCGCGGTAACGGCTTTTTATGCCATTAATATTGTCCGCCGCAATACGGCCTTGTTTGTTGGCCGGGCCCGCTAAAGGTACAATGCCCTTGGTGCCCGTGACGGTGTCTGTGATTTCTATAGCATCGCCGACGGCATAAATGTTTTCATCATCGGTTTGCATGTTATCATTTACAACAATGGCGCCCCGTTCATTTAAGGTCAAATCGGCCCTGGCGGCCAAGTCGCTTTCAGGCCTAACACCGACGGAAAGGATGACCATGTCACTGTAAAATTCAGAATTGTTTAAGGAAATTTTCAGCCTGTCGCCATCGTCTTCAACGGCCTTGACGCCGTCTTTCAAAATAAGGTTAACGCCCTTTTGCCGCATATGGTTGTGGACATCGCAGGCCATCTCATAATCAATGGTGGCTATAACATGGTCCATAAGCTCAACCACGGTCACATCAAGCCCGGCCGCATGCAGGCTTTCGGCCATTTCAACGCCTATATAACCGCCGCCGACTACAACAGCGCTTTGGGGCTCGTTTTGGTCAATAAAATCTTTTATACGATAAGTGTCGGGTATGTTTCTCAAGGTGAAAACCTTGGGGTTGTCAATGCCTTCAATGGGCGGCCTGATAGGGGAAGCACCCGGGGACAAGATTAACTTGTCATAACTTTCCGTATATATCTCGCCTGTCTGGATTTTTTTGACTTCAACGGTCTTTTTTTCACGGTCAATGCCCACAACCTCGCTGAAGTTGCGCACATCAACATTAAAACGGGCATTAAAGCTCTTGGGTGTTTGCAAAGTAAGGGCGGATTTTTCCTTGATTTCACCCCCGATGTAATAGGGGAGCCCACAGTTTGCAAAGGATATGTGTTCACCGCGCTCAAACATAATAATTTCCGCGCTCTCATCCAACCTACGCAACCTGGCTGCCGCACTGGCACCGCCTGCAACGCCACCGACTATAAGTGTTTTCATTTACTCAACCGCCTTTCAAATTTAAAAATACAACTCTAAAATATTAGCTTAGTTGACCGCAAATTTCAGTGACAATATCACACAAATGTATTATACACCCCAAAGCTTTAAATTGCGATAAAAAAACAAAAAACAGTTGCTTTTTTAGCAACTGTTTTATAAGCCCCTAATCTTACATCGGCCGCCGTCTTTTTCAATAAGCTCGGCCGCCTGCCGCAAGGTCTGCGGCGGATGCGCTTGGGCGCCGCCCGGGTTGGGCCTGTATTGTTGAATGTAATAAACCTTTTTGGTGCCTGCCATGCGGGCAGTTTCCCGCAAGTCTTCCACCGTCAATTCCGGTGCGAAAGTTGTGCGAAATTCATAGTCGGGTGCCCGATTTTTAATCAGGTCAATACTGTTACTTATGGCCTTGATGTCAAGCGGAGTGCCGGCCACTTGGCAATATTTGTCAAAGGGTGATTTAATATCCATGGCAATGTAATCCAAAAGGTCTTGGTCCAACAAGTCTTTTATAAGCTCGGGCTTGCTGCCGTTTGTGTCAAGCTTGACCGCAAGGTCCAAGGCCTTAACTTTTTTAATAAAATCAACCAAACCCGCTTGAAGGGTGGGTTCACCGCCGGTGATAACCAGGGCGCTTATCATACCCTTGCGCTTTTCTATGTGGTCAAAAATTTCACCCTCATCTATAAGGGGCACATAGCCTTCCAAAATGTGCTTGTTATGGCAGTAATCACAGCGCATATTGCAGTGGGGGGTGAAGACCACACAGGCAATTTTGCCCGGGTAGTCCACAAAGGATGTTTTGTTAAAGCCTGCTATTTTCATACTATTTTAAAACTCCATAAGTAAGGGGCGGTTACCCGCCCCTTTAAATTATTATGGTAAAACTAAACCACGAATTTTGTGCGGAGCATATATTCTTCCTTTTTACCGGGGTTATAGTTTTTAACCGGCCTCAAGTAACCGACAACCCTGCTCCAAACTTCTGTTTCTGCCCCGCAGTCCGGGCATTCGAATTGCTCACCGGCTATGTAGCCGTGGGTGTTGCAAATGCTGAAAGTGGGGGTGATTGAAATGTAGGGCATCTGGTATTTTTCAAATACCGTGCGAATAAGCTCTTTTATAACTTCAATGTCATCAATGCGCTCGCCCAAGTATAGGTGTTGAACGGTGCCGCCGGTGTAGAGGGATTGGAGCTCGTCTTGCAAGTCCATGCATTCAAAAATATCTTCCGTATACTCAACGGGCAGTTGTGATGAATTGGTGTAAAGCGGCTCTTCCTCGCCTGCCTGAATAATGTCGGGGTAAAGCTCTTTGTCAATCTTGGCCAGGCGGTAGCTGGTGCCTTCGGCCGGTGTGGCTTCCAGGTTATAAAAGTGCCCGGTCTCTTCTTGAAATTCCACCATAAGCTCACGCAAAAAATGCATAACTTCAAGTGAAAAATCCAAACCTTCTTTGGAACCGACATCCTTGCCCAAGAAGTTGAGGCAGGCTTCATTCATACCCACCAGGCCGATGGTGTTGAAGTGGTTGGTCCAATATTCATCCGTCCTGCTCTTGATTTCACGCAGATAGTGGGCCGAATAGGGGTAAAGGCCGCGCTCTGTTTGCTGTTCTAAAATTTTGCGCTTAATTTCAAGCGAAGTCTTGCCGATGGTGGCAAGCCGCCTCAAGTGGCCGAAAAATTCTTCCTTGCTCTTGCTGATGTAACCTATACGGGGCAGGTTGATGGTGTAAACACCGATGGAACCCGTCATGGGGTTGGAACCGAAGAGACCGCCGCCGCGCTTGCGCAGCTCTTTTGTGTCAAGCCTCAAACGGCAGCACATTGAAACGGCATCTTCCGGTGACAGGTCGGAATTTACATAGTTGGCAAAGTAGGGGATGCCGTATTTGCCGGTTATTTTCATAAACTCATCAACAACCGGGTTGCCCCAATCAAAGTCACGGGTGATGTTGATGGTGGGGATGGGGAAGGTGAAAACGCGGCCCTTGGCATCGCCTTCCAGCATAACATCACAAAAGGCCATGTTGAACATATCCATTTGCTCTTGGAATTGGCCGTAAGTTTTATCCCTGGGTTGGCCGCCGACGATAACCGGCTCATCCTTGAGTGTGGAAGGCACTTTAATGTCAAAAGTAAGGTTGGAAAAAGGGCATTGGAAGCCGACACGGGTGGGAACATTTATGTTAAAAATAAACTCTTGCAAGCATTGCTTTACTTGGTCATAGGTCATATTATCGTAATATATGAAGGGTGCGCAGTAAGTGTCAAAAGAGCTCCAAGCCTGGGCGCCTGCCGTTTCACCCTGGGTGGTGAAGGTGGAATTTACGATTTGCCCCAAAAATGAGCGCATGTGTTTGGCTGGTTTGCTTTCAACCTTGCCCTCAACACCCCCGAAACCGTCGCTTAAAAGTTGGCGTAAATCCCAACCGGCGCAATAGGGGCCGAAAAAGCCAAGGTCATGAATATGGGCTTCGCCGCTTTCATGGGCGTCCCTTACATCTTGGGGGTAAATTTTATGCAGCCAATATTTTTTTGTAAAAGATTCACGGACATAGTTATTTAAGCCGTTTACGCTTTTTTGCATATTGGCGTTTTCTTTAATTTCCCATGCGCTGTCACCCAGGTAAGAGCCAAACATGTCTATGGTGGCATCTATAAGGGCATCGATTTCACGCGCGCTTCGCCTTTTTTCCCTGTACAATATATAGGCCTTGGCGGTTTTGGCGTGGCCGTTCTTAATAAGCACTCTTTCAACGATATCTTGAACGCCTTCAACCTCGGGCATCTTGTTTTTATACTTCTTTTCTACAAGCTCCATGACCTCGTCGGTCAACTGCCCGGCAAGCTCTTCATCTTGACCGCCGCAGGCAACGGCGGCATTGAAAATAGCTTTTTGTATTTTAAATTTATCAAAATCTTCGGTGCGCCCGTCGCGTTTTATTATTTGTTCTTGCATTTCTCTTCCTCCTAAATGTTGTGATTCAAATTATAGCACCATCTATATGTAGTGTCAATTGATTTAGGGCACACAAGCTCTTGTGTTTATTAACGAACTTCCGGGGCCTTTCTTGTCTAAAATTGCAAAAAAACACTAAAAGTTGTTTTTAGCTCCAAAAAATCAGCTGCCCAAAATGTGCCAATGAAGCAAGGTAGCTCAAGGGTGTAAAGGTAGTTAGCTTTACAGGGTTGGCATATCCCAAGACTCAAGGAAGCCTCGAAATTCAGAAGAAACAACTCGAATTTATTTGTGAGTCTGTGTTTTAAAAGTGCCTTTTGGTCTACCCAAATTAATTTTCTGAAAAACAGCTTTATATTTTGCCCTATATATAGTAAAATAGTATCTGTGAAAAGGTTCCCAAGGTCATTTTGTTTTAATGTTTATATAGGAGGGTATAAATTGAAAAGATTCTTATCTGTCCTCATGTCTCTGATTCTGATTTTCACTGCAATTAGCCTTGCCCTAACTTTAAAGGCCGGGGCGGCTTTGGGTGACGGCAAAAAATTGTCGGCTGAAATCAGCCTTCATGTCGGCAAAAGCAAGTCCGACGGCAGCTTCACCCCACTGGCCCTGGGTGAAAAAATAAAGAAGGGCGATACCGTCACCGTCAGGGTTGCCCCCAAGACAGACTTCCTCTGCGGGGCTGTCTGCTTTATGGTGGGCTTTGACGAAAGCTATTTCAGCGTTGTGGGTCACAACAGAAATGCCTTCAAGCCCAATCGTGACAACACCTATTATTCCCAGGCCGTGGCATCTTATGCCGGTTCGACAATGGATCAGGTTACGGCCAACACCCTACCCGGTGGTAAGTACAAGCTCATAAAAGCAAATTTCCAAGCAAATTCCAACGCGGCCAACGGCGGTTATCCCGAATATTTAACGGGGGAATGGCTTTTCAGCTTTGATTTAAAGGCAGAAAAGGCTGTGGATCCCGGTGCCGATGCCCGTATTTTCGCCAGTGATAATTGGTACAGGTCAAAATCAAACAACGGCCACCACGCGCAAGGCTATTTTTACAAGCTTGAAAACCGTGATGTGCTTTCCTCCACGGGCAGAACCAACTATGATTTTATCTTTGATTTGGGCAAGGCTGACCTCAAGTTGCCCTTGAGCAAGCCCCAAGCAAGTGTAACAACGACCCAAGCGTCCACCCAAGCCACGAGCCCACCCGAAAAAACCGAAGCCAAAACAGGGGACGGTGCCAAGCCCACAGCGGGCACAAAACCCACAGCGGGCACAAAACCCGGGGAAGCAGACACCAAAGCACCGGCTACAAGCATAGTTTTTGTGACCAAGGAAGACGGTGTAACCGTGACGGATACAAAAGGCGAGGCCGTGACCGAAATTGTCACTGTCGCCCCCAAAGAAAAGGTGACCCGTATCGAATACATCACCCAAGCCGTGACCGATGATAAGGGCCAAACCGTAACCGACCAAGCGGGTGAAGTTGTTTATGAAACCCGCTATGAAAGCGTGACGGTCCATGTGACGGACGCACAAGGTCAGCATATGACAGACCAAGCCGGCGACTTTGTTTTTGAAACCACCATGGTGCCCGTAACCGTGGTCCATGAAGAAGAAGTTTCCGATGATGCGGAAGCCCTGGACCAAAGCAATGAAAACGAAGAATACACCGACCTTGACGAAGTGCCCGGTGAAGTTTCCAACACCCGCAAAACCATTATCACACTTTTGATTGTGGGCGGCATTGCGGCCCTGGCGCTTGTCGCAAGCCTTATTTACAAGAAGAAACAATAATAATTTAATATAAGAAAACCGCACCCCGTCGGCCTCAAAGCCCGGTAGGTGCGGTTTTTTATACTGATTTTAATGGGGCAAAGGCCCCGGCCGTCAGTCGGTTTTTGAAAATCTGTTAAGCAAAGAAACAGTAATCACTATAATGGCGGTTACAATGAAAATGCCGGCCATACCCTTGGCCATGAGCGGCAAAGACTCCAAAAAGGCTTGAACATTAAAAACATCGGCGAACATAATTTAACCTCCCTATTTTACCTTGCCACAAGGTTTAAGATCATACCGGCTGCTATAACGGATGCAATTTGGCCGGAAACATTAACACCCGTTGAATGCATGAGCAAGAAGTTTTGGTTGTCTTCTTCCAGGCCGATTTTGTGAACAACCCTGGCCGACATGGGGAAGGCCGAAATACCGGCGGCACCGATCATGGGGTTGATTTTTTCCTTGGCGAAAACATTGTAAAGCTTGGCAAACATAACACCGCCGACAGTGTCAAAGATGAAGGCCACCAAGCCCAAACCCATGATAAGCAAGGTTTTTGGGTCCAAAAAGGCTTGGGCTCGCATTTGAACGGCTATGGTAATACCCAGGAAAAGTGTAACCAAGTTGGCCAATTCTTTTTGTGCGCTTTCCGAAAGTGATTCCAAAACACCGCATTCTCTTATAAGGTTGCCAAACATCAAAAAGCCCACCAGCGCAACTGCCTTGGGGGCCACCAGGCCGGTGACCGCCGTTATAATTATGGGGAAAAGTATGCGAACGGTCTTGCTGATTTCTTTTTCTTGGTACTTCATTCTGATCAAGCGTTCCTTGCGGCTGGTTATGAGCTTGATAATGGGCGGCTGAATTATTGGCACCAGGGCCATGTAAGAGTAAGCCGCCACAATAATAGCACCTATGTAATTTGAATTGAAATAATTTGCCACAAAAATTGAAGAAGGGCCGTCGGCTGCGCCTATAATGCCGATTGCCGCCGCGTCCTTGAGCTCAAAGCCAAAAAGCGAAGCCATGCTGAGGGTGAAGAAAATGCCGAACTGTGCGGCCGCGCCGAAAAGCATAAGCTTGGGGTTGGAAAGCAGGGGTGCAAAGTCAATCATAGCCCCTATACCCACAAAAAGTATGAGGGGGAAAAGTTCATTGGCGATGCCCTTATCATACAAAAAGCTCAAAACGCCGACTTCCGCTTGGCCGTCTATGAACTGGGTCACAGCGCCTGACATGGGCAGGTTTACCAAAATTGCACCGAAACCCATGGGTAAAAGCAAGGCCGGTTCCATATCTTTTTTGATTGCCAGGTAAATAAGCACACCGCCTACTACCCACATGACAAGCATCTTCCAGTTAAGGTTGCCGACATTGCTAAAAACCTCACCGAAAAAATTAGAAAAGCTTGTTAAAAACGCCGCCATCAGAAGAACACCACCCTGTATTTATTTGAGCCTGTGCGGAAAAGCTCGATTTTAAAGAGCCCAAAATTAAAAAAGCAAAATCAAGTAATATGATAGCATTGCATCAGCCTACATTCAAGCTGCCGAAAAATTTTATTTGACTTTTTTAAGTTTTGCCCGGGGCTTTGCGAGCGGGGCTGTGGGTGCTATAATATAAAGGTAAGCATTCAAAGCCAAAAGAGCCGATTAAATATTTTTGGAGGGATTTATATGTGTGATACCATGGGCATGGTTTCTGCCGCCGGCAATTCAATTTTTGCCAAAAACAGCGACCGCGGCCCCAATGAGCCGCAACTGATCGAACTTATCCCACCCAAGAAGCACAGCCAAAAAAACTTAAGGGTAACCTACATTGAAATTGAGCAGGTTAAAGAAACTTACGGTCTCTTGCTCTCACGGCCCGACTGGATGTGGGGCGGCGAAATGGGGATCAACGAATGTGGCGTGGTCATTGGCAACCAAGCCGTTTTCACCAAGGGCAAGTACGGCAAAGTTGCCCTTTTGGGCATGGACTTGCTGCGCCTGGGCTTGGAGCGTGCCTGCACCGCCAAAGAAGCACTTGAAATTATTATCGGCCTTTTGGAAGAATACGGCCAAGGCGGCAACTGCGGTTATGACAAGCCCTTTGAATACGATAATTCCTACCTGATTATGGACAAATTCGACCTTTTTGTTTTGGACACCCACAACAAAGATTGGGCCTATAAAAGATTAGAAAAATCAAGCATATCAAATGCCCTAAACCTGGGGACCGATTGGGACAAAAGCAGCCTTTCCGCAGCCGACTTTACAGGCGATTTTTCCGACCCCTTGTTTACCCATTTTTCGGGTGCACTTAAAAGGCGGGCTTCCACCGGTGCCAACCTGGGCCGGGCTTCAAGTGTTGAAGACATGGCGGCAGCCCTGCGCAGCCACTTGCCCGACCTTAAAAACCCCTTTGCCCAAGGCAGCGTGGGCAGTGTTTGCATGCATGCCGGCGGCTTGGTGGGGGACCACACAACCCAAAGCATGATTGTGGAATTTGATGACCAAGGCCCGCCCCTGATTTGGCAAACCGGCGGCTCAACGCCCTGCATTTCGCTTTTCAAGCCCTACCTTTACGGCAACAAGGCCATAGCCCCTGTTTTTGAAGAAGGGGACGGCGGCGCCCTCAAACATTGGTTGCAACATGAAGCTTTTGCCAGGCGCTTTTTGGGCAACTTGGTGCCCGCCGAATATTACATTCAATTGTCCGCCCTGGAAGCGGAATTTTTACGGCAAGCCCGAGCCAACCGCCGCAACAAGCCCGCCATGGAAGAATTGGCCCTTTATGCCCTGGCAAAAGAAGAAGACTTCAAGGCAAAATGGGCAAAAAAAATTCAGCCCGGCAAACTGGGCAGCTTGCGCTACCGCCGTTACTGGGCCAAAAAGAATGAGCAACTGGGCAAAGGCCGCCCGGAAAAATTACAAATTAAAGCTTAAACGGCAGGGGATACAATCACAAAAAGTATCCCTTCTTTTACTTCCACATAAGCCCTGTCGGCCGCAAATTCATTGCTGACCCCCAGGGGGAAGCAGTTGGTCAAGTCGGCATTTTCTAAATTATAGCGAAAACCCTTGAGGCTGACACCCAGGGCCCGGTCCGAATAAGCCAGCACGCTGACATAAGCGCCCTCAACTCTGTCCAGGCTCATCTGCCTGTTTTTAAAGGCATAAAGCCTGTCCCTATCACCGCGCAGCTCACAAATGCCGCCCTCTTGGGCAATATAGGCACAGGCTGCCAGGTTGGCCGTTTGGTGGTCCAAACGCCCACCCAAAGCACCAAGTAAAAGAAAATTCTCATACCCCCGGGCCAAACCTTCTTTAACAGCCAGCATGGTATCGGTGTCATCCTTAACCGCGGGGGCCTCAATAACCTCAAGGCCGGGGGCTGCCTTGCCCTTAAAAGAGTCAAAGTCGCCCATCAATAAATGGGGGCTTATACCGGCCCGCAAGGCATGTTCGTAGCCGCTGTCGGCCGCTATGATAAAATCACCCGCTCGGGGCTCGTAAAAGCCGAATTCCGGCGCGCCGGCTATGATAATGCATCTTTTATCCAAGGGGCACCTGCCTTCCAAGAACTGTAAAGCAAAAATACTTTACAAGTCTTTTTTACTCTTCTTGCCCTAATTTTATCACTTTGGAGCGGGGCCTGTCAATCAAGGCCCCGGCCTTGAAAACAGGCAGTCTTTAATAAAAAACAGGCTCCATATTTACAAAAGCCCAAAAAATTGCTATAATATGACAAAGATTGGTCCAAACAAACTGTGTTTGCTTTTAAACAGCGGTCTGTTTGGGCTATTTTAGCCCTTATAAAACAAAATTTTAGGAGGAGTTTTAATGCAGTCAATTACGCTTCTCGCCCCCTTTGCCAGCCTTGCGGCTCTGATTTTTGCAGGCATTATGGCATATGTGGTTATCAAAAAACCGCAGGGGAATGAGGCCATGATCAAAATTTCCACCGCCATCAAAGAAGGGGCAGACGCATATCTAAAAATTCAATACCGTGGGGTAGCCTTGTTTTTCGGCCTGATGTTCATTTTACTGTCAGCCCTGGCCTACTTTAAATTCATAACACCCTTTGTACCTTTCGCCTTTGTATCGGGCGGTTTTTTTTCCGGTCTTTCCGGTTTCTTCGGCATGAAAATTGCCACAGCCGCCAATGCGCGGACTGCCCACGCAGCTTCAAGCAGCTTGAATTCCGGGCTCAAGGTTGCCTTTTCATCCGGTGCGGTTATGGGCTTTGTGGTTGTCGGCCTGGGTTTGCTTGATATTTCTGTTTGGTTTTACTTTTTAGACTGGTGGTACGGCACCAAAGAGCTTATGAGCGAAGCCCAGCGCATTCAAAACATCACATCCGCCATGTTAACCTTTGGCATGGGTGCTTCGGCCATGGCCCTTTTCGCCCGTGTGGGCGGCGGCATATTCACCAAGGCGGCCGATGTAGGTGCGGACTTGGTGGGTAAGGTTGAGCAAGGTATCCCCGAAGACGACCCGCGCAACCCCGCCGTTATAGCCGACAATGTGGGCGACAATGTCGGCGATGTTGCCGGCATGGGCGCGGACCTTTATGAATCTTATGTCGGTTCCATTGTTTCCACATCTGCCCTGGCCGTGGCCGCGGGTTACGGCTTCAAGGGCGTAACCGTCCCCATGGTTATGGCAGCCGTTGGGATTTTTGCTTCTATCATCGGCAGCTTTTTTGTAAGGACCAAAGAAAGCACGGACCAAAAGCATTTGCTGGCCGCCTTGCGCCGCGGTGTTTGGATAAGCGGCGGGCTTATCGCTCTGGTGAGCCTACCCCTGATTTACTATGTGTTGGGTAAGGAAAACTTGGGCATTTACGGTGCTGTTATCACAGGCCTTGTCACCGGCATTTTAATCGGTTACTTTACCGAATATTACACATCTGAAATATACAGGCCCACCAAGGCCCTGGCAAAAGCCTCGTCCACGGGGCCGGCCACCATGATAATTGACGGCCTTTCCCTGGGTATGCTGTCCACCTTCCTGCCGGTTTTGGTTGTCGGTATCTCTATTTTTGTAAGTTTTCATATTTCGGGCGGTGCTTCTAATTTTGAATCCGGCCTATTCGGTATCGGCCTTTCGGCCGTCGGTATGCTTTCCACCCTGGGCATCACCCTGGCCACGGACGCTTACGGCCCCGTTGCCGACAATGCCGGCGGCATAGCCCAAATGGCGGGTTTGGATGCCAAGGTCAGGGAACGGACCGACGCCTTGGATTCTTTGGGCAATACCACAGCCGCCACGGGCAAGGGTTTTGCCATAGGCTCTGCAGCCTTGACCGCCTTGGCTTTGATTGCATCTTATGTGGACCAAGTTAAACTCATTGACCCCGATTTTGTTTTTGACATGAGCATCACCAACCCCAATGTTCTTATCGGCTTGTTTTTGGGTTCTATGCTGCCCTTCCTATTTTCATCGCTTACCATGCATGCGGTTGGTCGCGCGGCCACCAGCATTGTTATTGAAGTCCGCCGCCAGTTTAGGGAAATTAAGGGTATCATGACAGGGGAGGCGGAACCCGACTACAACAGCTGTGTTGAAATTTGCACCAAGGCAGCCCAAAAAGAAATGGTGGCCCCGGCACTCTTGGCGGTTGTTTTCCCCGTGCTTGTGGGTTTGCTGCTGGGTGTCAACGGCGTGGCCGGCATGTTGGCCGGTGCCACGGCAACGGGCTTTGTTTTAGCTATAATGATGGCCAATTCAGGCGGCGCTTGGGACAATGCCAAAAAATTCATTGAATCCGGTGAACACGGCGGCATAGGCAGTGAATCGCAAAAGGCAGCCGTCGTCGGTGACACCGTGGGTGACCCCTTCAAAGACACATCCGGCCCCTCCATCAACATCCTTATCAAGCTCTTGTCCATGGCATCCATAGTCTTTGCGTCACTCATAGTCAATTATTCGTTAGCCAGGTAAATATATAAAAAAAGGGGCGGCCGACGGCCGCCCCCTTTTTCATGGCTAAACACTATTCTTCCTTGCTCAACTGCTTGCCCACCTGGTTGCCGTAAACGCAAAGGCCCGTTATCAAAACCCCCTGCACCAGGGCCGCGGCGGAAAAACCTTGCAAGGCCAAGGCACCCAGCACACCCAAGGGCAAAAGCAGGAGCGGAATATATTTGTCCGCCACAAAGTTTGCCCCCTTGAGCATCATGCCAAGCACATAAATTGCGGGCACCAAAACCAAGCCTTCTTCTTTTATAAATTCAAAAATACCCATAAAATCCCCCTTCATTTAAAAAGCAGGGCTACCGTGCCGGCAGCCACAGCCCCAATCAAAGCCGATGTCGCCTTTTCTAACATGGCGCTCGGTTTTTCTTTTATCTTGTTAACACTGTTTTTAAGTTCTTCGGTGGTTTTGAGCAAGCTGTCCAACTTGCTGTTGGCGGCCGCCTGTGAAACGGCAAACATATTAACCCGCTCGCATACGGCGGCAATTTCACCTTCGGCCCTTTGCAGGCGGTGTTCCACATAATCCTTATCAAGCAAGGGGCAAATCCTCCTTCTTGACCCAACCGGTCACATAGCGCCCCACCGGCAGCCTGCCCACATTGGCGGGGCTGTTGGTTATGCGGTAACGGCCCCTGATTTCTTTGCCGTCATACAAATAATATTTGCCGCTGACCCGCCCCACAGCCTTGTTGCTGTCGGATGCCGTGAAAAGTTGGGCCCGCTTAAAATTAAGGGCCGCCCCCGCCTTGATTTTTACAGGCTTGTTTTCAAGCGGCGGCGCTGCTTGGGGCACTTGCTTTTTCTTGAGATTTAAAAACTTAACCAAGGCCTTGGCATAGGCTTGGCCTTGGGCTTCTAATTTTTTGTCGCTATCCAGGGCCTGCCTGTCCTTGCTGTTGTCCATAAAGGCGTATTCGCCCAAAACCGCCGGGATGGAAGAGGCCGCATTAATCCTGCAAACGCCGAAATTATAAGCCTTGAGGCTGCTTGCCTTGACCCCGCGGCTTTTTTGACCCAGGGCAACAAACTGCGCCAAAAGTTCTTCGGCCAAGGCCTTGGACGGGCCGTGCCCCTGCCAATAAAAAACTTCCGAACCCTGCCCGCCGCCGGCATTGTGGTGGACAGCCACATAAGCGCTAACCCCAAGCTTTTTCGCAAGGGCGGTGTTGTCGTTTATCCGGCTGTTTGTGTCTGCCGTGCGTGTCATGAAAACTTGGCAGTCATAAGCCGCCAAAGCTGCCCTTGCCGCCAGGGCCACCTTGAGGTTAAGGTCGCTTTCGCGCAGATCGCCCGCACAGGCGCCCGGGTCCCTACCCCCGTGGCCGGCATCAATCATAATCTTTTTTACCATATAAACACTCCTTCATAATTAAAAATACATTTCAAGAAAGGGGCGGATTTTGTCCGCCATTATCTTTTGCCCCAAGTCATTGGGGTGGACAAGGTCACCTTGCGGCGCAGCCGAGCAGGAAAAATATTTGGCATTGTGTTGGGGCAAATGGGGCCTCAAACCGCTATTTTGGAAAAGGTCAAAACAGGGGACGCAATAGGCTGCGCAAACTTCCTTAAGCGCACGGTTCCAAGGCCTGTACCAAGCCCCCGTGCCATAAGTGGGCCCCCGGTCCTGGACGCTGCCGCGCGGCGGCGGGCTTATAAAACCCAGGGGAGTCAGGGGGAAGAGGCCTATAATTTTTTCAATCACCGCCTTGCAGTCACCGTAATAAGAAATACCGGGCCCCTCGTCGCCCAAGGCCCCCAAGGGCAACCCGGCATTGTTGCCCCCGCCGTCGTTTAGAGATGCCATGACCAAAATCAAGTCCGCCGCCGGCCAAGAGTCAATGCGCTCATAAATAGACGGGTAAGAAGAATAAAGGCGGGTCAGCCCCGTGCCGGACTTGCCGTCATTGATAACCCGGGCAAAACCCAAATCTTCTTTTAAATAGTCATGCCAGTTTTTCCCCGCCCTGAAGTTCTTTTCGGTGATGGAATCACCGGTAACCAAAAGTGTCTGCCCTTCAAAAGGGGAATGAAAAGCGGCGGTATCACCGCCGCAAAACGCTATTTGTTTGTCACCTAAATATAGTTTTTTAATAAAATACCTCCTATGGCCTGCGGTCTCAAGAGACCTTGGCCGCAAAGCGGTAGCAAAGCAGTGGCAAAGCGGTAGCAAAGCGCACCTGCGGTGCGGGCAGATTGTAAAACTTGCCCTCTTCTTGAAGGGGGTGCCCGTAGGGCGGGGGTTGCCCTTACTTTTCCTCGCCTCTACTTTTCACCATTGTCCGTGGCGCAGCCACGCTTCGCAATTGCTTCGCGCGCCGAAGGCGCACTTCGCTGTACTTCTTGCCTCTGTGTCCTTCCCCACACAAAATTAAATTAATTTGCCACTTGCAATTTGCAATTTTCAATTTAGAATTCACTACTCCGTAGTGAACTCCACATCAAACCCATACCCCTCACAACTTTCCCCATTCTGAATATAAAACAACAAGCCATAAACCGGTGTGGCCGCGGTGCAGGTGTATTCAAAAACTCCCGCAGTTTGGGCCCAGGTGCCGCCCATTAAAATTGTGTTATCCGTCTTGCGCAAAACACAGGCGGCATTTACCCCATGGCAATTGTGGCTGCCCGTCACATTTGACACCGTCAACTTTAATTTGGTCCCGGCCGGGAAGGTCTGCCAAAGGGTGGGTGTGCCAAAAAGCACCGGCATGTTATCGGTCAAATAACCCCCGCCTTGGTTTGAATCCAGCGAATTTTTCACCCCGTCAATGGTCACCCGCTTGCCCTGGATACTGACGGTCATTCCGTTGGCGGTCTTGCTGCCCTGCCAAAGCCCCGGAAGGGCAACGCTTTCAACATTGACATTGCAGCCGGCTTCAAAACCCCCGTCTTGCGTTACGGCACTTATAAGCGCCGACCCGGAAGCCTCGGCCTTAACCAAACCCGTGGAAGAAACCGTGGCCACGGACGGCTTTGAACTTGTGAACACGACGGCCTTGTTGTCCGCATTTTCGGGCATAACACTTGCGGTCAGCTGCAAGCTCTGCCCCACATCCAAATCGGCCGTACTTCGGTTAAGGCTTACACCGGTCACCCCAACGGGCTCTTGGGGTTGCTCCGGCTCTTCGGGTTCTTGGGGCTCTTCAGGTTCTTCCGGCTGCTCGGGTTCTTCCGGTTCTTCCGGCTCTTGGGGCAGGCTGCCCCCGGGGGCGTCCGGGTCCACCAGGTAAAAGCGCAAGGGGTTTTTCACTGCCAGGGCCTCGTATTCTTCCGGCCGGCAATGCAAAACATTGCCGCCGGTGTTTTCTGCCAAAGCCAGTGCCGCCTGTAAGCGGGGGAGCAGGCCGCAGTCAAAAGAAAGTGAGCTTTCAAGCCCACTGACCGAAGGCAAAAATTCAAGCACAAACAGGCCGGATTTTTCCAAACGAACAAGCTCTGTGCCCAAGGTCTTATGGGCTTCCACCTGGCAGGTCAGTCGCCCGGCCCGGGTTAACTTTTCCGGCAGGGGACAATAAATCTTATTCCCCCGCCGGTAGGCCGGTGCATCTTGGCTAATGCCGTAAATATTGTTGCCCACATACTTTTGGCCGCCTTCAAAAAATTCAAAACAAAAACAGTGGTAGTCAATGTCTTCCGCCAAAAAACGCTCATTGAGTTCCACTGCCAGGCATGCCGCCTTGTGTTCTTGCACATAGCCGCCGTTGCCTTCCACCACAACTTGCCCGTCGGCCTGCATGGTTGCCCTAATCATTCTCAAATAAGGTCGGACCCCCTTTTCTGCCCCGGGTCATAATAATGTTCCAAATAATCGGCAATTTCCAAAAGTTCCCTGCGCTGGCGGTAAAGCAAAAGCAAAAGCCGGTTTACCCGCCCCGTTTCCGCATAATCCAAAGCTGCCTTACTGGCTGCCAGTTTTTTGCGGTTTTGCCTGATAAGGTCCCCCTGCAGCTTAGCCGCTTCCATATAAGTTTTGGCAAGGTCTTTAAGGCTGCCCTCGTCTTTCATATTACAAATCCTTTCCGGCTGAATTATCCTTTTTTGCCAAGGGTTCAGCCTCACCCTTGAGCAGGTAATCTACTTTAAGGTCAAAAAAATTCGCTATATCCAAAAGCTCGTCTGCATATAAGCGGATTTTATCTTCTTCGGCTGCCTTGAGCCGCCTTTGTGTCATGTTAAGTGCCGGTGCCAAGGCCGGCAAATCAATGTTTCGCGCCAGGCGCTCCTTTTTAATCCTGCCCCCGGTGCTGCCGGGCTTTTGCTTGGCAGCCGCCGCAACCATCATGGCCTTTTGAAGGGCCAGGGGCGTTAAGGAATCGTCCTCAAGATCATGCTGGTATTGGACCGCCGCCTTCAAAAACAAGTGAAGTTTTTCTTTGGCCCTGTCCAAACTTCGTGAAATGTTGGGCGGTGCCCGCCCCGTCCTTTGGGCAATTTCGGTCAAGGTCATACCCTCAAACCAAAACAGGGTCACGGCTTCTCGCTCAAGTGCGGTCAAGTCATTTTCCACCGCCCGTGTCAAAAGATTTGCCAAATCCACGCTCCTGCGCCTGTAGGCATAATCGTCGGGCGGTTCACACATTTTGCAAAGCTTGCCGCAACAGTTGGCCAGGGCAGCCGCGGTTTCTTCCGCCGTCAAGGGGCTGCTTCTTTCTATGTTTTTGCTTATTTGTCATCCCTCCTTCTTTTTGCTTGCGTCTTGAACCTCTAATTTCAATCCTATCATCCGAACAAATGTTCGTCAAGAGGAAAAACAAAAACACTGTCCTGATAAGGGGACAGTGTGAAAGAAGGCTGAGTTTTTCATTGCTTGCTTAATGCCTTGTGGTAGGATTAATTTTTTTTGAGAGACCACCGGATTTGACTTTTTTTAACATAAAGGGAGGGGAAAAGCAGAAAAAACAAAGATTACTGTACCATAATATGTACTATGCCTTGTACTGGCCTGTTTTTGTGTTGATTTAAAATTCCATTAGTGATATATTTTATCTAACAAAAAAACCACCCATAAAGGATGGTCTGTTGTACCGTCTAAACGGTGGTCGCAGGGCGACAGTTAGGGTAAACCTTTGTTTTAACTCGTAGTGTCGTTCTCACTGGTAGCAAGAACATCTTCATGCTAACATAATTTTTGAAAGGATGCAAGTGAAATGGGAAAAAATTACGATTATAATATCGGGCTGGATATTGGCACAAACTCTGTTGGCTATGCTGTAACAGATTTGAACGGCACCTTGCTTAAATTTAAAAAGAAAAATATGTGGGGATCCCGGCTTTTCAGCGAAGGCCAATCTGCTCAAGCCACCAGAGTTTTTAGGGCAACTCGAAGAAGGTATGATAGACGGCGAAATAGAATCAAGTATTTACAAAGTTTCTTGGCAGATGATGTTGCAGCTGTTGATGAAGCTTTTTTTGTCAGGCTTTCACAGTCATCGCTTTGGCAAGAAGACCGTGACCAAAAAACAGAAGGTTTTTACAATCTGTTTAACGGCAGTGACTTTAATGATAAGGACTATTTTAAAAAGTTCCCCACAGTTTATCATCTGCGCAAGCATTTAATGCAAAGCAATGAAAAACAAGATATAAGGCTTGTTTACTTGGCACTTCATCATATTCTAAAGTACAGGGGCAACTTTCTCTATGAAGGGCAAGAAAATATTTCGGCTCAAAACTCACAAATGGATATTGCCATATCTGCCATGTTGGAAGCTCTGGAAGATATTATTGAAGACTATAAGGCTGATGCAGCCGTAATCAATGAAATTGTTGATATCTTAAACAATGAGCGTTCAAAAAAGGCTGACAAGAAAAAAGATATTATTAAAGCCTTGGCTTTTGACAAAGAAGACAAGCAAAAGGCCACGCATGTTGCGAATGCAATTATTGGTTACAAAGCTGACTTTACTCTTATTTTCAGCCTTGAGTCGGAAGAAAAAATAAGCATCGCCCTGTCTTCCGAAGAAGCGGAATCAAAACTTGAAGGGCTCTTGGATGAAAATCAAATGAGGGCTTTTGAGGCCTTCCAAAATGTTTATTCGGCCTTTATTTTGACTGAAATTCTTAAGGGCGAAAATGTCACCAGCCTTTCTGATGCCATGATAAATAAATATGAAAAACACAAAAAAGATTTGGCTTCGCTTAAATCTATTTACAAAAAACACTTAAGTAAAGATGAATATAACGAAATGTTTAGGGGCGTCAATGCAGACGAAAAAAAGAAAGCCAACAGTTACAGCGCCTACATATTGGGGGAAACTTTTTGCCCTCAAGAAGAATTGTACAAAAAGATAAAGTCAAAGCTGCAAACGCTTAAGGAAGTGTTGCCTTCAACCGTTAAGGTCATAAACAAAATACTTGACGATATAGAAGAAAAAAACTTCCTCCCAAAAATCCATTCTAAAGACAACGGTGCGATACCTTACCAGCTTCATCTTGAAGAATTAAGAGCCATAGTAGAAAGACAAGCGGGGTTTTACCCGGGTTTGGCCGAAAACAAAGAAAAATTAGAAGCTGTTTTAAAGTTTAGAATCACTTATTATGTGGGGCCCCTAAACGAGAAAGAGGTTCCCGAAGACGGGCGTCAATTCGCCTGGATGAAAAGAAAAGTAGATGGTGTAAAAATTCACCCCTGGAACTTTGAAGAAGTGGTGGATGTTGATGAAACCGCTGAAAGGTTTATAAAGCGGATGACCAACAAGTGCACTTATTTGCCGCTTGAAGATGTCTTGCCAAAATGCTCCCTTCTCTATGCGGAATATGAAGTTATGAGCGAAATAAAACAGATAAGGGTTGACAATGAATTTCTTCCCATAAGTATTCAAAGAGCTCTTTTTGAACAAGTTTTCAAAAAGTATAAAACCGTAAATGAAAACACTTTGAGAAGATGGCTGCGCCAAGAGCAAAGGTATGCTGCTATCGGTAAAATTACCGGCTTTCAAAAAGAGGCTGCCTTTGCAACATCATATAAAGCTTATATTGACTTTTCAAAAATCTTCGGCTTGGTAAGCACAGAGAATTCGGAAGATATTGAAAAAATGATACTTTGGATAACCTTGTTTGAAGACAAAAAGATCCTAAAGCGTAAAATTAAACAGGAAATGCCCTGGGTTACTCAAACTCAAAGGGAATCTATTGCAAAGTTAAATTATACCGGTTGGGGTAGGCTTTCAGAAAAACTCTTGGACGGAATCAAGGCTAAAGACAACTTTGGAAAAGAGAAAACAATAATTGAAACCATGCGCACCGTCGGCAAAAACTTCATGCAAATCATAAATGACAAGGAGCTGGGTTTTAAAGAATTAATAGCTAAAGAGGCAAAACCCGAAAAACTTGAAAGCATAACAGCAGAAGTCATTGACCAGTTAGCGGGCTCAAAGGCCATAAAGCGTGGCATTAAACAATGTGCGGATGTGGTCGCAGAAATTGTCAAGATTATGGGCAAAGAGCCAAAAGGAATATTTATAGAATTTGCGCGTGAAGAGGGTGCCAAAAGACGAACGACCTCACGGCAAAGCAAACTGGAAAAGATATATAAAGAAATCAATGCTACCGATGACTATAAAGACATTTTAGCTCAACTAAAAGAATATGGCGAAAAATTAGATGACCGTATGGTCTATCTCTATTTCCTGCAGAACGGGAAATGCCTCTATTCCGGCAGACCCTTAAACCTTGCGGCATTGGCACAAACTTGCCAAATAGACCATATAATTCCGCAATCTTATATAAAGGACGACAGCTTTGATAACTTGGCCCTTGTACTTTCCGGTATGAACCAGGAAAAAGGTGATGACTTACTCATAAAGGCAGACATTCGTCGCAATCAGCAATATTTCTGGGAAGCACTCAACCGAAGCGGCTTAATGAGTGATAGCAAATTGAGGCGGCTCAAAAAAAGTGAGTTTTATGAAGACGATTACAAACACTTTATAAACCGCCAATTGGTTGAAACAAGGCAAATTACCAAGCATGTGGCCAACCTTTTTGGTGCCCTATATGAAAACACCAAGGTCAATCAAGTCAAGGCAGACTTGGTGTCAAACTTACGCATGCAATACGGTCTTTACAAAAGCCGTAACATTAACGACCATCACCATGCGCATGACGCTTATTTAGCTGCCGTAGTGGGTAACTATGTTAACATCTGCCATCCTTACTTAAGTGACGACTTTGACTATTTCGCCATAAATCGTTTTGTCCAAAAAAATGAAAATGCCGGGCGGACCAAATACGGTTACATAGTCGGGGCCTTTACCAAAAATCATGTCAACAAAGCAACAGGTGAGGTTTGGGTAGGTAAAGACCAACTGGCCAAGGTCAGAAAAAGCTTAAATTACAAAGATTGCTTTATTTCTAAAAAAACCGAAGAGGACAGTGGTGAATTCTTTAATCAGACCAAATACTCCAAAACCGGTGACACAAAGTCTCTGCTGATTCCTTTGAAAAAGAACTTGCCGGTTTCAAAATATGGTGGCTACAGCAGACCAAATGAAGCCTACTCCGTCATAATTGAATATGACGGCAAAAAGGGTAGAGAAAAAAAGTTAATTGGCCTACCTATTTACATCTTGAGCCTGGCAAAAACCCAGCCTCATGCAATAGAAAATTACTTTGAAGAAGCCGGCTTTTTAAATGTAAAAGTAGCACCTTATAAGATTAAAAAATATCAACACATAACATATGAAGGCCATGAATTTTACCTTTCCAGCTCGACAGAAATTCACAACGCCAGGCAACTTTTGCTGACACCTGCCCATAACGAAACCGTTTTCAAAATGAATCACCCGGCCTTTAAAGACATCTTGAAGACCGAAGCTTTGGATGCGCTCTTTGATTATCTATTGGAAAAAATTGACCGTTTTTATAAATGTTACATCAATCATTATAAAAAAATGAATGAAGCTCGTGATGATTTTTTCTCAAGGGAAAAGGAAGAAAAAACAGAAATAATCAATCAAATGCTGGTCATGCTACAAGCCAATCCGACTACCGGTAACTTCAAAAAATTCAAATTTGCTAACCTTAGATCTGAAAGTACCGGAAGGCTAAACAATAAAAAAAATCTAAAAGTAGACCGAATTTCTCTTCACTTCACTTCGGTCACAGGCATGTTTGTTAGCACCCTGCATGGAAAGGATATTGAGTTTTGAGTTTTAGGACGGTTCTCATAACCAAACACTGCAAGTGTAGTTACAAAAACGGCTCACTTGTTGTGAGGGGTGTCGAAACAAAGCTTATTCATCTTTCAGAAATATATTGCTTGGTTATTGAGAGCACTGCGGCACTTATCACATCTTATTTGATAAACGAACTTATGAAACAAAAAATCCCCATAATTTTTTGTGATGAACAGCACAATCCTTGTGCGCAAGTCTTGCCTTTTTACGGTAGCCACAACACCAGCAAGCGCGTTTCGCTTCAAGCCAAGTGGAGTGAAATGCATAAGAAAATTGTTTGGACTAAAATAGTTCATAAAAAAATACAAAATCAAGCAGCACTGCTTAAAACATTGGGTTGCCCCGATTCAGCCCTGTTGGCTGAATATGCAGACAACATTGAACTGGCGGATGTCTCTAACCGTGAAGGCCACGCCGCAAAAGTATATTTTAACTCGCTTTTCGGTAAAGGTTTTTCACGGCGTGATGACAGCTATCTTAATGCCGCATTAGATTATGGATACTCCCTTATTTTGTCCGCATTTAACCGTGAGGTTGTTGCCAATGGCTACATTACTCAATTGGGTATATGCCACCGCAACGAATTTAATGAGTTTAACCTTTCTTGTGACCTTATGGAACCTTTCAGGCCGGTTATTGACAAAAAGGTTTATTCCAAACACCCTTTCGTCTTTGATGAAGATATGCGTTACAACTTGGTGGACACATTAAACTCTAAAGTTAAGCTAAACGGTGCAAATTACCATTTAACCACCGCAATAGCAATTTACACAAGAAATATTTTGCGTTGCCTTTCGTCGGGCAAGCTTGAAAACTTGGCTTTGGATTTGGTTATATGAGAAACAGATTTATGAGAATGATTTTATTTTTTGATTTACCCGTTACCACCGCTGCCAACAGGAAGGATTACAGGCACTTTAGAAGGTTTCTGTTAAAAGAAGGTTATCTAATGTTGCAAGAATCGGTTTATTCTAAACTTGTTTTAAACCCGACCAATGCAAACCTTGCAGCAGAAAAAGTTAAAAAGAACAGGCCACCGTCAGGTTTGGTGCAGTTGCTTATTATAACCGAAAAGCAATACGCGTCAATTGAAAATATTTGCGGTAATCTAAAAAGCACACAATTAGATTCTATGGACAGGTTGGTGATACTATAAAACTAAAATTCTTTAACTTTGAAAATGATATTCTAATCGGTCCGGGGAAAATCGCGGTATTGGAGCTTGAAAACAGGCAGCTATTTATTAATGTGTTGCAATCTCTGCTCTTGGACGGGGTTGAAGGTGTGAAAGAGCCCTTTGTTTTAATCATAGAGGGCAAGGAAATAAAAGCTTCAAAACATTTAAATTTTATTTCTGATATAATCAACATTGATTTAAACAACAGAAAACTCAAAACGGCTGCTTTGAAATACTTGCAAAACTCTTGTATTCTTGATGAAAGCCTTACCAATGAACTTGAATTGCTTCACCGCCAATTGCACGAAAAATTGCAATTTTTGCTAAATGAGCTGGATGCCGACTTTGAAATTAACCAAACCTGGAGCTTGGAAAAATATTTAAAAGCTTTCGACTTTGCAGTAGAGGTGGATGATTTTGACGCACCCTTTGAAAGACTTTTAACTTTTATCCAACTAAACGGGCAATTATTGCCGGGCACAGTGCTCTGCCTTATAAATTCAAAACTATATTTAAGTAGCGAAGAAATTACGGAGCTTTATAAGTTTGCTCTTTACAACAAAGTCGGTTTGCTTTTGATAGAATCAACAGTAGATGAAACTAAATATGAACACGAAAGGAAGCTTTTAATAGACAAAGATTTTGCAGAATTTGTAAGTGAATAAGTAAAACTATATCTTGTGCACATCGATTGGGATGACCGCCTATGTAGTGGGGCGAACTCTGATTTGAGTTTTAGAGTAGTGTCATTCTAATTGGTAGCAAAACGATTTTTAACAATTGGTTTCTGAAAACAGAGTTTTAGAGTAGTGTCATTCTAATTGGTAGCAAAACCTGTGTTTGCTCGCACCTTCCCAATAAACCGTTTTAGAGTAGTGTCATTCTAATTGGTAGCAAAACGCGGGAATTACAACAGTGGTGATTACAACAGTTTTAGAGTAGTGTCATTCTAATTGGTAGCAAAACGGCAGTCTGGAAGGCTATCAAGAGGAGGTTGTTTTAGAGTAGTGTCATTCTAATTGGTAGCAAAACAAGGCTGAAACAAACTTTGCCCTACCGCCCCGTTTTAGAGTAGTGTCATTCTAATTGGTAGCAAAACACGGAATATATAGTGAGTGGAACAGCTTATGTTTTAGAGTAGTGTCATTCTAATTGGTAGCAAAACTG
>JAAYSC010000062.1 GCA_012524025.1 Clostridiales bacterium
CCACAGTCCTATTCTCCCACGGCATAAAAAACACATCCTTTTATCTGTATTTTTTTGCCTTTATTTTATCATAAAACTGTAAGCTATCTACTTGCACTACCTGTAAGCTATCTTACTACACTGTACAAGAATAAGGCCCAGGGGCATGCCTATCAGACCATGAACATAAATGTCACGAAAACTAATGCCGTAAATTGCACCAACTAAAAGACAGCCGGCAGAAAAGGTAAAGTAGTTGAGCACATTGCCCGCACACATACCGCCGGAAAAGCCCACAACATAACTTGCGTACTCTTTATAGGATACATAATCGCCTTCACGGGGTTCGTTCCAATAAGCTTTGACATCCTTGAGCATTCCGCTCAATTTTCCAAATAGTTTTTTCACCTTTCTGCCCCCCACTCAAGCGGTGTCCCCATGGCAATTTTAACATCCTTTTTTTGGTTCCAATCCCTACCGAGTTGGAGCTCATCCGCACTTTCGTGGCCCATTTTGATAAGTTCAACCTTTGAAGCGTCAAAAAAGCCATAGTTGCCGATGATTTTTACCGTTGCAGGGATATAAATATATTCGGCGGCATGTAAGAAGGAAAATGCATCTTCGCCTATTTCCTCAAGCCCATCGGGCAGATCTAACCTTACAATCCCCCTGCACTTAATGAAGGCACGGTTGCCCACTTTTTTAAGGCTGTCGGGGAAGGTCACTTCTTTTAAATATGAACACTTGTAAAAAGCATTATCTCTGATATTTACGACTCCCGGCTCAATAAGCAACTTTTCCGTATTTTTGTTTGGGAAGGCCAAGAGCGTTTCGCCGTCTTTCGTGTAGAGCACACCGTCAACATCTTTGAAATGCTCATTATCGGGGTCAACCTTAATATTTTTCAGGCTGGGGCAATTTGTTAGGGCATAAATGTCTATCACTTCAATATTGGGCCCCAGTTTAAGTTCTTCAAGGTATTCTGCGTTGGCGAGTGAAAAGGGGTTTAGTGCGGTAACTTTTTCACCCTCATATTCATTGGGCACGGTATATTCTTTCAGTGCGGATGTGCCCTTAAATCTATTGAGGGCATAGCCATCATCTATTTTTTCAAATTTAACATCGGCCGACTTGTCCCCACCTTTGAAAAGGTCATTGATTTGACAAGCACCCAGTGTTGATAAAAACAGGGCTAAAACAAGAAAAACCGAAAGGACCCTTAAGCCTTTCTTTAAAAAAGTGTTTTCCACTCATTACCCTCCAGTAATTTACTTTAATTAATCGCCCACATCACAAAAAGAAAGGGCAAATATGTCCTTGATTATACAATGAGACACCCATACTGTCAATTGACATAAATGCTAAAGCGACAAAATAAAAAACCACACGGTTCGGTTATCCCTTGCCGTGTGGTTTTGCTTCTTTATCTCTTACTTTCTTCTTTTTCCTTTTCCAAAAACCCCGTTTTTTTTGCCGTCGTCTTCTTCCTTGCTTTTTTTGCCGAAACTGTCTTGATATTTTTTAAGCAAGTCTTTTTGTTCATGGTTGAGGTTTTTGGGCACATCAACTATTACCCTTACAAGTTGGTCCCCCCTACCCCTACCGTTTAAGACCTTGATACCCTTGCCCTTGAGGACAAAGACTTCACCGGCTTGAGTGCCTGCGGGGATTTTAAAGTCAACTTTTCCGTCTAAAGTGGGTACGCGCAAGTTCCCCCCAAAAACAGCCTGCGGGTAAGTAATGGTGAAATCGCACCACACATTGTAACCGTCGCGTTCAAAGAAGGGGTGGGGTCTGACAAAAACAGCCACATGTAAATCACCCGGAGGCCCGCCGTTAATGCCAAAATTACCTTCGCCGCCAACTCTCATTACTTGGCCGTCATCTATGCCGGGCGGTATTGAAACTTCCAGTTTCTTTTTCTTTGAAACTCGGCCGCGCCCATGACATTTTGTGCAGGGGTTTTCAACAATCTTACCCCTACCGCCGCATTTGGGGCAGGCCTTGGCACTGGAGACAACACCAAAAGGCGTTCTTTGCTGTACGCTAACCTGGCCCTGGCCCTTACATTCGGGGCAGATTTTGGGTTCTGTTCCCTTTTGAGCCCCGGAGCCGCTGCAGTCGGGGCAGACTTCTACCTTATTTACTTCTATAACACGCTTGCAACCTTTGGCCGCCTCTTCAAAAGAAACGGTAACACGCGCTTGCAGGTCTTCCCCTCGACGCGGGGCGTTGGGGTTTGCCTGCCTCGACGAGCCGAAGCCACCGAAACCGCCGAAAATGTCACCAAACAAATCGCCCAAATCAAATTCAAAACCGCCGCCAAAACCGCCACCGGGCCCTCCGGGGCCGCCGGCCCCAAAATTGGGGTCGACACCGCGATGACCGAATTGGTCATAACGGGCTTTTTTATCGGCATCCGAAAGTACCTCATAGGCTTCATTGGCCTCTTTGAATTTAACTTCGGCTTCATCGTCGCCCTGGTTTAGGTCGGGATGATACTGTTTAGCCTTTTGACGATAGGCCTTTTTTATTTCATCTTCCGTAGCGCTCTTTGAAACGCCCAGAACCTCGTAATAATCGCGTTTTTCGGCCAAAGCTATCGGCTCCTTCTCTCTTACTTCTTTTTTCAGGGGTTTTTAGCCCCTAATTCATGTAAAGGGCAAGGCCTTTACCTTGCCCTTTCATGAGAACAATGTTTTTAGTCATCGGTTACATCGGTAAAATCTGCTTCTGTATAGTCGCCGCCGGGCCCACCGTCATCTGTGTCATAGCCGGCATAATCTTGGTCATCGCCGGCTTGTTCCGCACCGGCCTGCGCTTGAGCGGCCTGGCTGTAAATTTTTTCACTCACCTCGTGCAGCTTGGCTTGGAGCTCATCTTTGCGCGAATTTACCAAGTTCATATCTTCGCCCTTGAGAGCTTCCCTGACTGCTTCCACCTTGGACTCAAGGTCTTGCTTGTCTTCATCCGAAAGATTTTCGCCTTGTTCACTGACAAGCTTTTCGCTTTGGTAGGCTAAATTGTCCGCCTCGTTGCGTGCATCAACCTCTTCGCGCCTGGCCTTATCTTCTTGAGCAAATTGTTCGGCTTCGCGGACCGCTTTTTCAACATCTTCGTCAGACATGTTGGAAGATGCGGTTATGGAGATGGATTGTTCTTTATTGGTACCCAAGTCTTTGGCAGAAACATTAACAATACCGTTTGCGTCAATGTCAAAGGTAACTTCTATTTGCGGTTCACCGCGCCTGGCGGGCAAAATGCCGTCCAAATGGAAAACGCCCAAGCTTTTATTGTCTTTGGCAAACTCACGCTCACCTTGCAAAACATGCACTTCAACCGAGGGTTGATCGTCGGCTGCGGTTGAGAATATTTGGCTCTTTTTGACCGGTATCGTTGTATTTCTTTCAATCAGTTTTGTGGCCACGCCGCCCATGGTTTCAATACCCAAGGACAGAGGGGTAACATCAAGCAGAAGCAAGCCGTCAACTTCGCCGCCTAAAACGCCTGCTTGAAGGGCTGCGCCCATGGCAACGCTTTCGTCGGGGTTAATGCCTTGGAAGGGTTCTTTGCCCATTACTTTTTTAACCGCTTCTTGAACTGCGGGGATACGGGTGGAGCCGCCGACCATGAGAATTTTATCAATTTCAGAGCTCTTTATGCCGGAGTCGGATATGGCTCTGCGAACCGGACCCAAAGTTTTTTCAACCAAGTCTGATGTCATATCATCGAATTTGGCCCTGCTCAAGGTCATGTCAAGGTGTTTGGGGCCGGAAGCATCGGCTGTGATAAAGGGCAGATTGATTGATGTGCTTGTAAGGCCGGACAGTTCAATCTTTGCCTTCTCGGCCGCTTCTTTAAGCCTTTGCATGGCCATCTTGTCGGCGCGCAGGTCTATGCCCTGTTCTTTTTTAAATTCGTCGGCCATCCAGTTGATTATTTTCTGGTCAAAATCGTCGCCACCCAGCTTGTTATTGCCTGCCGTGGCCAAAACCTCTTGCACGCCGTCGCCCATCTCAATGATGGAAACATCAAAAGTACCGCCGCCCAGGTCATAGACCATTACCTTTTGGTCTTGTTCCTTGTCAATGCCATAAGAGAGGGCCGCAGCCGTGGGCTCATTGATAATTCTTTTGACATCAAGGCCCGCAATTTTACCGGCATCTTTTGTGGCCTGGCGCTGTGAGTCTGTGAAATAGGCCGGCACGGTAACAACCGCCTCGGTGATCTTTTCACCCAAATAAGCTTCAGCGTCTTCTTTGAGTTTTGTCAGTATCATAGCCGATATTTCTTGCGGGGTGTACTTTTTGTCTTCAATGCTTACTTTGTAGTCAGAACCCATTTGCCTTTTAATGGAGCTTATGGTTCTGTCCGGGTTTGTGATGGCCTGCCTTTTTGCGACAGTGCCAACCATGCGTTCGCCGGTTTTTCCGAAAGCGACCACCGAAGGTGTAGTCCTGTCCCCTTCAGCGTTTGCGATAAGGGTAGCCTCGCCGCCTTCTATAACCGCAACACATGAGTTTGTTGTTCCTAAATCAATTCCAATTACTTTTGCCATGATGTTTTCCTCCTCTAATTTTAAAATATTATATAGAAATTATAATAAGAAGCCTTTATTAGTTTGCCACCTTGACCGATGCACTGCGGATTACCTTGTCACCTAATTTGTAGCCCTTGCAAAGCACCTGGGCTATGGTGTTGTCATCATACTTATCATCTTGGACATGCATGCATGCATCGTGGACATTGGGGTCAAATTCTTCGCCGATTTCGCCAAAGCATTCTATACCTAACTTTTCTACGAAAGCCATAAATTGATTATAAATCATGTCCATGCCTTTTTTGTAATCTTCGTAACTTGAGTTTTCACTTTTTTGGGAAAGTTCAAAGTTATCAATTATGGGTAAAAGCTCTAAAATCACATCAGACTTGGCACTTGAATAAGCCCTGACCTTTTCTTCGCTCGAGCGCCTGCGAAAGTTCGAATATTCGGCCGCCAAGCGTTTTAGTTGGTCGTTTAGCTCTTCCAATTCTTTTTCAAGCTCTTTAATCTCTTCGGCCTGGCTTTTTTTACTCTTTTTTGTTTTGCCTTCTTTTTTTGTTTTGCTTGTTTTTTCTTCCTCTTCCAAAACTACTTCTTCAGACTTATTTTCATTGTTTTCTTTTGCCATTCTTCTGCCCTCCGTTTATATTCTTTCATCATTCTTCAAGTGCTTGGGTGATCATAAGGCCAACCAGGTCGGTTAAATATTTAACCGATGGAATCAGCCTGGAGTAGTCAATTCTGGTAGGGCCTATAAGGCCGATGACGCCGCCTTGTTTTAAGCCGACGGAATACCTTGCCAAAATTATGCTGGAATTTTCAAGCTGCTTGTACCTGTTTTCGCGACCGATCAAGACATCAAAGGTGCTTTTGCTGGAAGTTATCAAATCATTTAAGGGTTCGGTTTTATTTAAAAAACCCATCAATTCTTGAACATTACCCTTGTATTCTCGGTGGTTTAAGAGATTGGACTGACCGCCCAACATGACCTCGGTTTCTTCCGCATCCCTTGCCAGGTCGGCCACCGTTCCCAAGAGCGGTAGCAAGGCCAGGCCGTCTAAACCCAAGGAAGCGGCCAAGGTTTGTAACATAAGGGTGTTAACATCTTGCAAGGGATTGCCTAAAATTTTGGCTGCTGTTAAGTTGTAAAAAACTTCAAGCATTTTCTTGTTGATTTCAGTATCTAAACGGCAGACCCTGCTGCGTATAACGCCGGCCGATGTAAGCAAAACCACCATGGCCGTGCGAAGCCCCATGGGGACAACTTCAATGCGCTTAATTAAAACATTTTCGCCGCCGGGCATGGTTGAAACCGCCGCACAGTTTGTAAGGGCGGCCAGTATTTCACCGGCTTTTTCCAAAAGCTTTTCCGGGTCGCCCTCACCGGTTGATATGTCGGTTTCAATCTTTCGCCGTTCGGGCGCCTTAAGCTCGTGCTTGGCCATAAGATTGTCAACATAATAACGATAGCCGGCGTGGGATGGGACCCTGCCCGCTGAAGTGTGAGGTTGTTCGAGCAAGCCCAGAGAAGCCAATTCAGACATTTCGTTGCGGATTGTGGCAGAAGACCAAGAACCTTCAAGCTCTTCAACCAAGGCTTTTGAGCCTATGGGCTCACCTGTACGAATGTGCAGTTCCACAACTGCTGTGAGTATTCTTTGTTGTCGTTGGCTGAGTTGCATCGAAATCACCTCACTCTCGCTTAACTTTGACTTGACTGCTAAAAATTAGCACTCAACCGCGTCGAGTGCTAATGTCTGTCTCTACTATAACTCTTAAAGCGCCTTTTGTCAACATTTTAAATGTAAACACTTTGTTAATATGAGAACTATTTTATTTTTCACATTTCTTCCAACAAACGGCTTATTATAGGGTTGGAAAGCAAGAAGCCCCGGGCCGTAAGAGCTATCTTTTTTTCATCACATACCATTAAGCCTTGCTTTTGAAAGATTTCCGCCTGCTTGCGCATAGAGGGCGGGATCTCAATGCCGAATTTTTCTTTTAGATCTTTTTCGACCAAACCCTCTTTCAAGCGCAGAGCCAAAAGCACAAACTCTTCAATCCCACCGCCTTTACCGTCGTCATGGGGTTCTTGGCCGTCAAGGAAGGCGGACAGGTTTTCGGGGTAATAAAACCGCTTGCCGTCAATAAAAGAATGGGCCGAAGGGCCTAAACCAAGATAGGGTTTGGTCTGCCAGTATTTTAAATTGTGGTAGCATTCATAGCCCTCTTTGGCAAAATTTGAAATTTCATATTGTTTAAAGCCGTAACTTTCAAGTTTTTCAACCGCAAATAAGTAAAGTTCTGCGCCGGCATCTTCATCCGGTAAATTTAATTTGTCTTTAACTTTATAAAAAGGTGTAGATTCTTCAATTTTCAATAAATAGGCACTTACATGCTTTGCACCGCTTTGGGCACAAAACTCGAGGGAGTGACGAAGCTTGTCTTTTGTTTGCCCGGGTATGGCAAGCATCAAATCCAAGGAAATATTATCAATCCCCGCAGCTTTTGCCCTTTTAATAGCCTCGCCTGCTTCTTTTACCCCGGCCAATCTGCCGAGTGCGGCTCTTTCCTCATCCAGGGCGGATTGCAGACCCAGGGAAATACGGTTGATACCCGCTTGCGCCAGTTTTTCGAAATCAAACATTACGTCTTTGCTACCCGTATCGGAGGGATTGCACTCAACACTTGCCTCCAAAATCTCTTGGCCGCCGCTGTTGAAGGCTTGATAAACCTTTTGTGTGATTTGGGCTAATCTATCGGCACCGGCCTGCGATGGTGTGCCGCCCCCAAAGTACAAACTGTCTACCGAGCTTTTAAGCTTATGGGCCCAGGAGTCTATACTATTTATAAGAGCCGAACTATAGGCTTCAATTTCCGCTTGGCTGCTTTTAAAGGAATAAAAATCACAGTAGGGGCATTTGCTTTGGCAAAAGGGCATGTGCAGGTAAAGTCCTATTGGTGATTTCTTTTTCAAAAGCCGCCCCCTTTCCCCTTTACTTTGATAAATGCAATTAAGTAAGGGGTAGGTTGTGACCTACCCCCCTCAAGTTTCTTATTTTAGTTTGTATCGATTGATGTGCTTTCGCCGCCTGCTTGACCGTTTGAAAGAGTTTTTTGTGCTTCTTTCCTACGAGCCAGGAGTTCTTCATACATGCGTTCGCGTTTTTCACCGGTTAAGTCATAGAAAAACTTGGGAACGATGCCCAGCAAGCCTGTGACAATAGGTATTATGGTTGTCATGGCAAAGAGGGCATATTTGGTGCTGTCCGTCTGTGTGCCGACTGCTCTGCCTTGTTCATAACCTATTTTTTTCATAATAATAGGCTTGATGGTACCGCTGACGGTGCCAACCAGTTTTGTGGCCAAACCCTTGGCCATGCTGGTCATACCTTCGGTTCTGAAACCGTTTTTCCATTCACAATAGTCCATGGCTTCATTATACATCTCGGAAGGTATTACCTTGCGCACGCCGTAAACAGACATTTCTATCGTCTCTTTGGCCATGAGCACGGGGATCATATACCTCGGATGGTTGTACCAACCCTTGGGGCCGACACCGCCGATGGACCCCAGGAGGAAGACCCCGACATTTAAGAGGTCGTGGAAGTTGCCGCCTATCAGCCAAAGGGCTCTTGTTGAAAACTTTCTGCGCATCCAGGGCACAAATGCGTAACTTGCATTTGAGACGAAACCGCCGGGGATACCGACTATGTTCTTTATGGAAGCGGAGCCCAAGACATCTATTAAATAGTTGTTCATGCCTGCGCTGATTGAGAAGGCACCCAAAAATTCAGACAAGGTTATAAGTAAAACAGGCTTGTTATTAAGAATTGAACGGAAACCTTCCATTATTTTTGGTGCTTCAACAGACTGCAAAACTCGTTCTCGCGTAATGAAGAAGAAGTAGAAGGCCATGGCACCGCTGCTTATAGTGGTGAAAAGACCCATGGAAACATAGGCAGTCCGCAAGGGGACATCAACCACATTGTGGTTAATAAGGTCTATGAAGAGGCCCATCAAAATTTCGGGCAATTTTTCAATAAATCCGGAAAAGAAGTTAGCCTTTGTAATTAACCTGGTTCTGTCAACCGGGTGGGGGGTGATGGTGGCCAACATACCGCTGGTGGCAACATTTCTGAAGGTGTCGCCCCCTTCACGCGCAAGAGCTAAAAATAGCCACACAAGAAATTTACCAAGGTGCATGCCGCCGGTGTTTGGGAAAAACAAGGGCATCATCCAGTAAATACAAGTGCCTAAAGTACCGGGAACCGCCAAAAAGAGAAGATATGGCCTAAACTTACCCCAACGGGTTCTGGTTTTGTCAACAATTACACCGGTGAAGGTATCATTTACAACGTCCCAAATAGTATTTATAAAATTAACGATTGCCAGGTAATAAAAGTCAATTTGAAGGACGTCAAAAATAAAGCGTTCCGAATATAAGTTGATATTGAAGCTTTTTGAAACATCAAACAAAACATAGGCAACCGTTTCTTTGCTGCCTACATATCGCCGGTCTTGATAAACCAGCTTGGTCCCTTGATCACCATTAGACATAGTTTCCATCAACCCTTTCCTCAATCAAGTTATAAGTCAGCTCCTTATGCACACCTCCAAAGTTAGTAACCCGCTGCTGAGATTACATTTCGCACAGGGCGTTTTTTTAATTTTCATCTAATTTAAGAACGGCCATAAAAGCTTCTTGAGGAACTTCTACGGAGCCGAATTGCCGCATTCTTTTCTTGCCTTCTTTTTGCTTTTCAAGCAGTTTTTTCTTTCTTGTTATGTCCCCGCCGTAACACTTGGCCAAGACATCTTTGCGCATGGCCTTAACCGTTTCACGCGCTATAACCTTGCCGCCCACCGCTACTTGGATTGGGATTTCAAACATCTGGCGCGGTATATGTTCCTTCAGCCGCTCGGCTATTCGCCTGGCGCGGGGATAGGATTTTTCCGCATGGATTATAAAAGAAAGTGCATCTATGGTTTCACCGTTTAAAATAACATCAAGTTTGACCAAGTCAGACTTACGGTAGTCTGTTACCTCATAGTCAAAAGATGCATAGCCTTTGGTTCTGGATTTTAAAGAGTCAAAAAAATCATAGATAATTTCGTTTAAAGGCATTTCATAGTGTATGTCCACCCTGTCATCGCTGACATAGGTCATATCTTTAAATATACCGCGGCGATCCTGGCAAAGTTCCATAATACCGCCGACATAATCGGCCGGCGAATAGATATGGGCAGAAGTAAAGGGCTCTTCGCAAGAATCTATAAGAGTCGGGTCGGGGTAGTGGGTGGGGTTGTCAATTTCGACAACGGTTCCGTCGGTCAGACGGATTTTATATATAACGCTGGGGATGGTGGTGACAAGGTCAAGATCATATTCTCTTTCCAAGCGTTCTTGCACTATTTCAAGATGCAAAAGCCCCAAGAAACCGCACCTGAAGCCAAAACCCAAAACACCCGAACTTTCCGTCTCAAAAGTAAGTGAGGCATCGTTTAGGCGCAACTTTTCAAGTGCTTCTCGCAAATTGCCGTAATCCGCACCGTCAGCCGGGTAAATGCCGCAATAAACCATGGGGTTTACACTGCGATAGCCCGGCAAGGCTTCTTTTGCGGGGTTGGATTCCAAGGTGACCGTATCGCCCACACGGGCTTCGTCAACCGTTTTAATGGATGCACAGATGTAACCGACCTCACCGGCAGTCAGCTCTGCGGTGGGGCGGACTTGAGTTGCATGCATATGACCGACTTCAACCACGGAAAAAGCAGCACCTGTTGCCATCATGGTCATGGTGTCCCCCGCTTTTATTTTACCGTCAACAATGCGGACATAAACAATAACACCCTTGTAGCTGTCATAAATAGAGTCAAAAACCAAGGCACGCAAGGGGGCCTTTGAATCGCCGCCCGGTGCAGGAACATCTTGCACGATGCGGTCGAGTACCGCAGCTATATTTTCGCCTGTCTTGGCCGAAACCCTTGGCGCTTGTGAGCAATCAAGGCCTATGACCTCTTCAACCTCTGCCGCGACAAGATCAGGTTGGGCTGCCGGCAGGTCAATTTTATTGATAACCGGCACCAATTCCAAGTCATGGTCCAAGGCAAGGTAGGTGTTGGCCAAGGTTTGCGCTTCTATACCTTGGGAGGCATCCACAACCAAAACAGCACCCTCGCAGGCTGCCAGAGAGCGTGAAACCTCATAGGTGAAGTCCACATGACCCGGGGTGTCGATTAAGTTTAAAGCATAAGTTTCGCCGTCTTTTGCCTTATAGTCCAAACGGACCGCACGCGCCTTGATTGTTATGCCGCGCTCGCGCTCCAAGTCCATATCATCTAAAAGCTGTGAAGACATGTCACGGTTGCTGACAGCTTCGGTTAATTCCAGAAGCCTATCAGCCAAGGTTGATTTACCGTGGTCAATATGGGCTATGATGCAAAAATTTCTAATATTTTCTTTCTTAATTTCGGCCGACAAAATTTCACCCCTGAGGTAGATTAAAAAACCCGGTGCAAAAGCACAGATTAAAATGTGCCAAAAAGCTTTTTGGCATTCCAGGGTATTATAGTTTATTATGCAATATCAGTCAAGCAAAGCCGCAAGATTATTAGGCTAAAAAAATATTTTTAAAGGCCCGGTTTTTCCTTGCATTTGGGGAGTTTTTGTGCTAACATACTCACCTGTGTAATGAAGGAGGTGTCACCATGGCTAATATAAAATCGTCAAAGAAACGCGTCGTGGTCGCAAGGACCAGGGCTCAACGCAATAAGTCACAAAACACTGCTTTAAAAACTGCAATTAAAAGGGCACATCAGGCCGACGCTGATAACAAAGAAGCGCTCGTTAAACATGCCATCAAGAAGGTTGATCAGGCTGCAGCTAAAGGGCTTATCCATAAAAACAATGCCGCTCGCAAAAAGTCTGCCCTGGCAAAACTTTTAAACCAAGCTTAAGGCCCACCTTCAGCTTAATCAGTGCTTTAAACCGGCAGTAATCTGCCGGTTTTTGTCTTATATGCCGCCTTTGGTGTTGACATTTACAGCCTGCGGCCTTATAATTTCATTGTCTTGTTAATTAATACACACTAAATTTTATTCGGAGGTGCCTTTTGTGGAAAAGTTAAAGAAAGTTCTCAAAATTGTTGGCATTATTATGGCAGTGGCCGCTGCAGTGGCCGGCGTTTATTTGCTTGTTACCAAGCTTTTAGAGCGCAAAGAAAGCAGCCCCGCTCAAATTGACTATGTATCTTGTTCTTGTTTGGACGAAGAGGAAGAGGAAGAATAAGAAGTCAGAGCATAAACCTCAAATAAAAACAGCAAGTTTGTAATTTCATTATTGCAACCAAAAGGCCGCAAAGTGGTGTTTTACCACTTTGCGGCTTTTTTCTGTTTGTTTATCTTCTTGTGTGCTTAAGCTTGAGAGCAGAAAACCCGTTTGCCCTTCACAAAGGTCATAAGAACATTAAGTTGGTCATCAACTATTTTTAAGTCGGCAAATTTCCCCACTTCAATGCTGCCGGTATAAGAATCTGCCCCTATGGATGTGGCCGGATTAATTGTGCAGGCTTTTAAGGCTTGTTTAAAGGGTATGCCGAAATTTAAAATATTTAAGAACTCGTCGTGCATGTTTGTGGTGCTGCCGGCTAAATTACCGCATTCAAGCGTCGCTCTGCCGTCTTTTACAATAACCTTTTGACCGCCAAGCTCGAAATCCCCATCCCCGCAACCCGACGCCCTCATGGCATCGCTTACCACCACACACCTGTCTTCACCCAAGAGTTTAAAGGCCATTCTTAAAACCGCGGGATAGGCATGAATTCCGTCACAAATAAGTTCCGCCCTGACTTTTTCATTGTCAAAGGCGGCCACCACGGGCCCCGGGGCCCTGTGATAAATCGGCGGCATGGCACTGAAAAGATGAGTTGCGTGTGAAAACCCATTTTCATAAGCTGCCGCCGCGGTTTCAAAATCCGCATTTGTGTGTGCTTGAGAAACTGTGCAAATTTTTGAGGCCTCTTGTGCAAATTCAAAGGCCCCTTGGACTTCGGGTGCCAAATCAACCAGCCTGACGGGGCATAGGCTGTTTAATTTATAAAATTCATCAAGATCGGGTAAGCGGACAAAATCGGCAGGTTGGGCCCCTTTTTGTTCAAGAGCTATGTAGGGGCCTTCCATATTGACCCCGTGCATGTAGGCGCCCCTTTCCTTGCCCATAAAATCGGCCGCACATATAAATTGGCTGACCAAGTCTTCATGCGGCAAGGTCATTGTTGTTGGGCAAAAAGAGCTTACGCCTTTTGTAACTAAAAATTTTGAAATCGTCTGAAGTGACTCTTCCCTTGCGTCGGACATGTCGGCCCCTGCCGCTCCGTGGATGTGAATATCCACAAAGCCGGGTAAAATTGTAAGGCCGCCCAGGTCTGTTTCATTGTCACATGCTATATCATTGCCTATTGCGGCAATTTTTTCACCTTCAATAAGAAGGTTTACCTCGATGGCTTCAAAATTTTTATCGTATATAGTTGCGTTTTTTAACAGTATCATCTTACACCGCCTGTCAATAAAGCCAAATTTCCCTTAAAATGAAGGGGTAAGGCCCCTAATAAGCCTTACCCCAATAGAGCATATCTTCTGCCGCTTCCCCGCAAGCCACACAAGTTTCGGATATTTTTTCCTGCTCAAAGGGAATGCAGCGTGAACTTACGCCCGCTTCTTCTTTGAGCTTTTCTTCACACTCAAGTTTACCGCACCACATAGCCTTGATAAAACCGGGCTTATTGTCGGCATAGTCTTTCATTTCTTCAAAATTACTTACCGTGTAGGTCATCTCTTCGCGCCGTTTCAAGGCTTTTTCATAAAGACCCTTGTGAACAGCTTCTAATAGTTGGGGTATTTTCGTTTCAAGTTCATCCAAAGAAACAAAAGTTTTTTCTCGATTATCTCTGCGTACCAAGACACACTGATTTTTTTCAATATCCCTGGGGCCTATTTCAAGCCTCAAGGGCACACCCTTCATTTCGTATTCGGCAAACTTCCACCCCGCCGAATTATCACTGCCGTCAAGTTTTACACGGCAAAACTTTGAAAGCGTTTTTGTAAGCTCAGCGGCTTTTTCAAGCACGCCTTCCTTGTGCATGGCAATGGGTAAGACAACCACTTGCACCGGTGCCACTTTGGGTGGTAAAACGAGACCGTTATCGTCCCCGTGTGTCATAATGATTGCGCCTATTATACGGCTGGACATACCCCAGGATGTTTGATGGGGGTACTGCAAAGTATTGTCACGCCCGGTAAATTGAATATCAAAAGCACGGCTGAAGTCATCACCGAAATAGTGGGAAGTACCGCTTTGCAGGGCCTTGCCGTCGTGCATAAGGGCTTCAATGGTATAGGTTGCAACAGCCCCCGCAAACTTTTCCTTGTCTGTCTTTTTACCCTTAACAACAGGGATTGCCAGGCAGTTTTCGGCAAAGTCGGCATAAACATTGAGCATAAGCTCGGTTTCTTCCATGGCCTCCCGGGCGGTTTCATGCATGGTGTGCCCCTCTTGCCAGAAGAATTCCATGGTTCTTAAGAAAGGCCTTGTTGTTTTTTCCCAGCGGACAACCGAACACCATTGGTTATAAAGTTTGGGCAAGTCACGGTAGGAATGAATTACCTCGCTGTAATGGTCACAAAAAAGCACCTCCGAAGTAGGGCGGACACAAAGACGCTCTTGCAACTTTTCTTCACCGCCGTGTGTTATCCAAGCAACTTCGGGTGCAAAACCTTCAACATGGTCCTTTTCTTTTTGCAGAAGACTTTCGGGTATAAAAAGGGGCATCATAACATTTTCATGCCCGGTGGCCTTAAAGCGCGAATCAAGCTCATCGCGCACATTTTCCCAAAGGGCCGTACCGTAAGGGCGGATAACCATGCAGCCCCGCACACTTGAGTAAGAGGCAAGCTCTGCCTTTCTTACAACATCCGTATACCATTTTGCAAAATCTTCTTCCATAGAAGTGATTTCGTCAACCATCTTTTTTTGTTCAGCCAAAATTAACATCCCTTCGCTTATATATTATGTAAGAGCAAAGCCTTACTCGCCTACCAAGGCTACAGTTCCTCAATAATTCTCACTATATCGGCCACTGTTTTGATATTTTCAACCTTTTCTTCCGGCACTTCAATGCCGAAATCATCTTCAATGCTCATTGCGAGATCAATAACATCAAGGCTGTCTGCGTTGAAATCTTTCACGATGTCGGACTCCATTTTAACCTCTTCGGGCTTTAGGTCGAATTGGTCGCATATTATCTCTTGCAGTTTTTCAAAAATCATTGTTTTTTCTCCTTAAACTTTAGAAAGATTTTTTTAATAGAAGCTTACGCCTCCATTAGAGAATATTATGCAAATAAGGGGTTTTTGTCAAGGTTTCTTATCTGCAGGTAAGTGTCAAGTAAACATTGGCAAAATATTCCATGCGCTAAAAAATCAGTAAAAGCTTTGCAATTAAGGGTTACGTCTGACCGCGGTCAGGCTTAACCGCACAACAATTATGCTTTTGATTCCC
>JAAYSC010000063.1 GCA_012524025.1 Clostridiales bacterium
GGGAATCAAAAGCATAATTGTTGTGCGGTTAAGCCTGACCGCGGTCAGACGTAACCCTTAATTGCAAAGCTTTTACTGATTTTTTAGCGCATGGAATATTTTGCCAATGTTTACTTGACACTTACCCTTTTCAATAATATATTGACTCAAATCTATAAAAACATTATTATTGATGGGTATGGAGCTCAATTTTTAATTGCGGGGGTTGTCAATGCAAAATTTATTTAAAGCAAGCAGCCTTGTAAGTGCCGAAGACCGTGCCTATTTTGCCGGCCAGAAAGGTGCCGTTTTATGGTTTACCGGCCTCTCGGGTTCGGGTAAAAGCACCATAGCCGCCTTGGCAGAAAGGCTCTTGGTTGAAAGCGGCAAGACTGTTTGCCTTTTGGATGGTGATAACCTGCGCCTGGGCTTAAATGCAGACTTGGATTTTTCAGAAGCCGGCCGGGCGGAAAATATTCGCCGCACCGCCCACGCGGCTGCTCTTTTTGCACAAAGCGGAGGGCTTGTTTTGGCCTGCACCATCTCACCTTTAGCCGCCCACAGGCAAACGGCTCGTCAAATCTGTTTTGAAAAAAATATAGCCTTTGCGGAAGTTTATGTTAAAAGCACGCTTGAAGTTTGCATTGAGCGCGATGTTAAGGGCCTTTATAAGAAAGCCTTGGCGGGTGAAATTAAAGATTTCACCGGTATCGACGCCCCTTATGAAGAACCGCAGGCGGCCGAGCTTATTTTGGACACACAAAAACTCACCGCCCGCCGGGCCGCCCGCTTGGTAGTGGATTATATTGAAACCTTAAATGAGCTGGAGGCCATGATGGCCACGGCCATTGACGCCGCCCTTGCAGCCGGCCAAAAAATAAGAGAAGTTTACCGCAGTGATTTTGAGGTTGAGTATAAAAAAGACAAATCCCCCCTCACCCTGGCAGACACCGCCGCCAATGATATTATTTGTAAAATTTTGCGGGAAAAATACCCTGACTTCCCAATTTTGTCAGAAGAAACCCAGGACAATAAAGTTAGGCTTGAAAGTGACGGCTGTTTCATAGTCGACCCCTTGGACGGAACCAAGGAGTTTGTCAAAAAAAATGATGAATTTACCGTCAACATAGCCTTTGCCTACCATGGTAAAAGCATAATGGGGGTTGTTTATGCCCCTGCCCTGGGCCAACTTTATTATGCTGCCCAAGGCTTGGGTGCCTTTTTTGTTCAAGACCATGATGGGCTTGAAGACAAGATCAGCCAAAAAATCAGCGTTTCAAGCCGCCGTGAAAATTTAATTGTCATGGCCAGCCGCTCCCACAGCGACGCCGCACTTGAGGCCTTGCTTGAAAAGAACAAGGCTAAAATAGGCCAAACCCTGACCGCCGGTTCATCGCTCAAGGGCTGTTTGATAGCCCGTGGCCAAGCCGATGTTTATTACCGCACGGGCCTTACTTGCGAGTGGGACACCGCGGCCATGCAGTGCCTGGTTGAGCAGGCAGGCGGCATTTTTTTGCAGGGGGACGGCAGCCCCATGCGCTACAACAGAGAAAACACTTTAAACGAAAAAGGCTTTTTTATTTTAAATCACATAGACAACCGTTTTGACTAACCAACAAGCGATTTTACGGAGGCGGATTAAATAAAATGACACATCTTGATCGGCTTGAAAACACGGGTATCCATATTTTGCGCGAAGCTTATAACCGCTTTGGCAACCTTTGCATGCTCTGGTCTATCGGCAAAGATTCCACGGTGCTTTTGAGCCTGGCCCGCAAGGCCTTCTTCGGCCATGTCCCCTTTCCCCTGGTTCATATTGACACCCACTATAAAATCCCCGAAATGATTGAATACCGTGACCGCCTGGCCCGAGAGTGGAATTTGGACATGGTCTACGGCGAAAACCGCCAAGCCCTGGACCAAAAACAAACCTTCCCCGACGGTAACACCAACCGCATTGAATGTTGCAGAAATTTAAAGACGGAAGCCTTGCGCAACACCCTGTCGGGCCAATGGCCGCGCTACCGCTTCAACCATGCCAAGGGCCTTTATGAGCTTGACAAAAACACCGACCCCTACACCGGTGTCATAGTGGGTATCAGGGCCGACGAAGAAGGCAGCCGTTCCAAGGAGCGCTATTTTTCCCCCCGGGACCATAACAATGATTGGGACATAGGCGACCAGCCCCCTGAATTTTGGGGCCAATATAAAACAGACTTTGAACCCGGTACCCATATCCGCATCCATCCGCTTTTGGACTGGACGGAGTTAGACATTTGGGAATATATCCGCCGTGAAAATGTACCCGTTGTCTCCCTCTATTTCGACCAAGGCCAAGGCAAAAGATACCGCTCCTTGGGCTGTTGGCCCTGCACCCATCCTGTTGAATCGCAGGCCAAAAACTTGGATGAAATTATTGAGGAGCTAAAAACAGGCAAATTTGCCGATATAGCCGAGCGTTCCGGCAGGGCGCAGGACAAGGAAGACGGCGGCGGATTGGAGGAGTTGCGCAAAGATGGCTACATGTAATAAGAAAAACCAAGAAGATCTGCGTGAAATGAGCATAGTTATAGTCGGCCATGTGGACCACGGCAAAAGCACGGTTATAGGCCGCCTTTTGGCTGACACCCACTCCCTGCCCCAGGGCAAGCTTGAGGCCGTGCGGGAACTTTGCAGGCGAACTTCCAAACCCTTTGAATATGCCTTCTTGCTTGACGCCCTAAAAGATGAGCGAGCCCAGGGCATTACCATTGACACGGCTCGCTGTTTTTTCAAGTCCGACAAGCGCAAATATATAATCATAGACGCACCCGGTCATATTGAATTTTTAAAAAATATGATTAGCGGTGCTTCCCGCGCCGACGCTGCCCTGCTTGTGATTGACGCCAATGAGGGTATCAAAGAAAATTCCCGCCGGCATGGTTACATGTTGAGCATGTTGGGCATAAAGCAAGTTGCGGTGCTGGTAAATAAACTGGACCTTATAGCTCCGCAAGAAAGGCAGACGGTTTTTGATTCCATCTGCCTGCAGTATGGTGAGTTTTTAGAAAAGGTGGGCCTCAAGCCCACGGCCTATATACCCATTTCTGCCACGGAAGGTTATAACATAGCCGCCGCTTCACCCGAATTGGCCTGGTACAAGGGCCCCAATGTTTTGGAAGCCTTGGACGCCTTTGAAGAAGTTTTGCCCCCTCGTGACCTCCCCTTTCGCATGTGGGTACAAGATGTCTACAAGTTCACCGCTCAAAATGATGACCGCAGAATTATAGCCGGCACTGTTTCTTCCGGTTGTTTAAAGGTCGGCGATGAACTTATCTTTTTGCCTTCCGGCAAAAAAACAAGGGTCAAAAGCATTGAAGCCTTCAATGAAAAAGAGCTAGATTCCGCCTGTGCCGGCAAGGCTACCGGCTTTTGCATGACCGAACAAATTTATGCCAAGCGCGGGGAGCTGGCCAGCATTGTCGGTGACGATAATCCCCTCATAGGCAACCGTTTCAAGGCTTCTGTTTTTTGGCTGGGTAAGGAAAAATTCAGCAAAGATAAGGACTATAAGCTAAAAATAGGTTCCGCCCAGGTTACTTGCAGGCTTGAAAGTATTGAAGGCGTTCTCAACGCTTCTACCCTTGAAGGGGTTGAGCAAGATTTTGTTGACCGCCATGAAGTCGCCACCTGCATCTTCCGTTTGGACAGAGCCATTGCCTTTGACTTGGCCGGCCGTTTTGAAGACAGTGTTCGCTTTGTTATAGTTGACGGCTATGAAATTGCCGGCGGTGGGATAATAACCGACAGCGCCGACGATGACCTTGGCAAAAACCTGGTCCGCCGCGGTATAAAATGGGTCAAGAGCGGCATAAGCCCGCAAGAGCGCAAGGCCTTTTACAAGCAAGAAGCCGCTCTTATAGTCCTGACCGGCCAATCTGCTACGGACAAAAAGGCCATTGCCAAGGCCCTGGAAAGCCGCTTGCTTGAAGGCGGGAAAATCGCCTATTATTTGGGTATTTCCAACCTGCTTTACGGCGTGGACGCCGATATAAAAAGTGATGATTCCATCAACAACCCCCATGAAAGGCGTGAACATATCCGCCGCCTGGGTGAAGTGGCCAACATTATGCTTGACGCCGGCAATATTTTAATTGTCACCGCAAGCGAACTTGAAGCCCATGAGCTTGACACCCTGCGCCAGATAGTCAGCAATGAAAACATCCTTTGCGTTTGGGTGGGCCCCGGGGCTGCCGCCCTGCGGGACTTTGACCTTTGCCTGCAAGGGCCAAAAGAGCAAATTGTTAAAGCCTTGATAGAAGCATTATAATAGTAAAAACACCTCGAAGCAACAGAGCAAACTTCGAGGTGTTTTCATTTTATCTACATTCTCTTGTATTTTGTTGAGGGCCCTTTTCCAACCTTTTCAAGCAGACCTTTTTCTTCTAAATCCTTTACAAGCCTTAACAGCTTGTGCTTCTCAAAACCTGTTTTGCTTTCCAAGTCTGCCCTTGAAAGAGTTTGCCCCAAGCTCAAGGCTTTTAGAACAGTTTTTTCTTCCGGTTGCAAACTCCCCCTGTCCGTATTTAAAACCGGCAAGACTATTAAAACACTGTTTTCTCTGATTTTAAAAACCGGCTTTGTTACACTGTCTTTGTATTCTTTATTTATCCTGCTGATTCCGGTACCAAATTTTTCAATAATATCCAAACGATGAAAAACCGAAGCCACAATGGGATTGCGTAATATTGAAATGTTACCGAACAAGTACTCATCTTGCTTCATTCCTGCAGGCAGGCCTCCGGGTGAAGTAATTTCCAAACGATCTTCATACATTGCAATTTGAATGAGAGCGTTAACATCCCAAACCCTGTGTACAATAGCATTTGCCAAAGCTTCCCTGAAAGCTTCTTTTGGAATAAGTTCCTTGCGCTGCCTCAAAAAGCCCTCTATTTCTTCATAGGTGTAATATTGTTCAAAAAGTTCTATAGCTCTGTCATATTGGAAAAGCAAAGATTTTTTATTAATTCGCTCCCTATACAAAATCTGACTGATGCTATCTCCGAACCTAACTAAATCCAAACCCGAAAACTCTAAAAAGTTTTTATCGGAAAAAAGCTCTGCCGCATAATTATAATACCCTTGCTGATCGTAAAGATTCAGAGTTTTCATAATATCCAGATTTAGTTTTTCTATGCCTACCTTTTCTTTTAATTTCTTCTCTAAAAGGTCAAAGCTTAATTTTTGAGTGCCTGCCTTTTTTTCTTCATAGTTTAGATTAAGCCCCTCAAGAGCCAAGCGCCTGAGCTCAAACCTGTCAACCTCAACCGTGGAAGTGTCTGCCCTTTTGTAAGCCTTGCCTTTGTAGTAATAGGGCGTATCTTTGCCTTTAAAAACCAAAAGTCTTATAAGGGTTTTACCCTCTGTTTCTTCACGAGTGATCTGGTAATCAGGTAAAGGCTCTAAGCTTGAATTTATCATATTTTCGATACGCAAGCTTTCTTCCTCAAGATCTTGCATGCCCACCGGTCTACCTGTATCATCAACACCAAACACAACTTCACCGTCATTATAGTTGGCAAAAGCACTGACTGTTTTCAAAAAGGTGACAGTAATTTCACGCTTAAATTCAAGATTATACTTTTCCATCTTAAAACCTCCTTCAGGCGAGTAGATTATAGCATAGGAAAAACCGTTTTGCAACGATAAGGCTATCGTTGCATTAATCGTCGCAAGATTCGCTGTTTTTTTGTCTTATCGTTGCAGATCGTTTTGCAACGATTGAGCTATCGTCGCATTAATCGTCGCAAGATTATAAAAAAGACCGTGTTCCACAAAAGGAGCACGGTCTTTCATATTTATAAATTTTATGGGAAAATGCCGCGTATGCTAAGTGACACAACCAGCCTTTCCAAGGCCAGGGCATAAGCGCCCATGCGCAGGGTTGTGTTCTTGTCTTGCGCCATTTTGTAAACGGCATTGAAAGATTCTACCATCTTACTTTGCAGGGTATCGTTTACGCGGTCAAGATCCCACCTGGCGCTATTGAGGTTTTGAACCCATTCGAAGTAGGAAACCACAACACCGCCGGCGTTGGCTAAAATATCCGGCACGACAAGAATACCCCGTCGTTTGAAAATTTCGTCCGCCTCAACGCTTGTGGGGCCGTTGGCGGCTTCAACAATAATCTTGGCCTGAACATATTCCGCATTTTTTTCGGTCAGCTGATTTTCCAACGCTGCCGGGATCAGGATATCACACTTGGTGGCCAGGAGCTCGGAATTATTGAGCCTGACTATATTTTCGGCCTCATATTCATTTAAAAAGCCACCCTTGCCGATAAAATCAAGTATTTCAGGAATATTGAGGCCCTCTTCCGAGCGGATACCGCCCGAAACATCGGACACGGCAACTATCTTAAAGCCGTCTTCATAAAGCAGGCGGGCGGTCATGCCGCCGACATTGCCCATGCCCTGAACGGCAATGGAAGTTTCGCCGGGCTTGAGGTTTTGTTTTTTTATAACTTCTTGAACAGTGAAGAGGACACCGCGGCCGGTTGCTTCCAGCCTGCCCAGGGAACCGCCGATTTCCAAGGGTTTGCCTGTAACAACACCCGCTGCCACATGACCTTTGAGGGTGCTGTAAGTGTCCATCACCCAGCCCATGGTTTCGGCCGTGGTGCCAAGGTCGGGGGCCGGTATATCACGCTCGGGCCCGATCAAGGGCATGATAGCCGATGTGTAGCGCCGGGTCAGGCGTTCCAATTCTTTTTTTGAAAGCATGGTCGGGTCAACCGTAACGCCGCCCTTGCCGCCGCCGTAGGGAACATCAACCACGGCACACTTAATGCTCATCCAGGCCGCCATGGCCTTGACTTCGTCTAAATCCACATTTTGGTGGTAGCGGATGCCGCCCTTACAGGGCCCGCGCACACTTGAATGTTGAACCCTGTAACCCACAAAAACCCGAATGCTGCCATCGTCCATTGTAATGGGGATAGAAACTTCCAGAGTGCGTTCGGGGTATTTTAGAACTTCATAATCATTCTTTTCAAGTTCAAGTAAATTTGCAGCACTTTCAAGCACCGATAGCATGTTGTCATAGGGATTATATTTTGCCATCTGTTTGTTTGCTCCTTTCGTTCTTTTGGGATTTTACCCGCCGGAACTTGCAGAATCACTTTTTTAAGTGCCTACCATAATAGAACAAAGAGAATGAAAATGCAATATGTTTGACTCGTTTTTGCATTTTTGCCCAGTTATTGGCAATCTATTCGGTTCTTATCAGTGAATATTGCTCCGCTTTTAGCTGACTTATGAGGTCTTGGTTTGTTTTAACTTCATTTTCAAAGATTAGGCCGCCCCGGGCCAAGTGCTCCATACGGTGAAAGTCAGAACCTGAAATTTCTTTTAAAAAGTAATCTTCGGCCCACATTTTTGCAAAGTTATTGCGGACAGGGTCGGTGGCCCCGTTATAGGTTTCCATCCCAAAAAGCTGCCAGGGGGGCGCAATTTCCATCGAATCACGGAAGGGGTGGGCTTGGTAGAGCAGGGCATCTTCCGGCATAATGTCTAAAAAAGAAGTTAGGGTCATGTGGTTTAAAACCGGTGATTCATAAAGGAAGCTTTCTTCCAACCCATAAACCAGGTAATCGTTTATGGTGCCGTCAAAGCGCAGCTCAATCCCCAAAAGCACGGTCATGCCCAGTTCCTCCCCCGCTGCCTTAGCCTTCCTGTAACCGCGCAGGTAGCGGTCAATCAGGCCCTTGTGGTCCGCGCCTTCCAAATCTTTTTTAAACCATTCAAACATCCAGCAAAAATAATGGTTGGTGACAATTAGGCCCTCATAACCCGCCTTGTGGTAGGCCTTGACCATTTCATCCGCCGGGACATCGGAACAAGGGTCATTTTCCATAGTATGGGTGTGCATTTCAAACTTCATATGTTCCCCTCCTAAACTGCCTTTTATCATACTACCTTGGCTTGCTTTTGGCAAGAAAATCAGCACCGTCGCCCTGTGCAAAGCCGATTTAAACTATTTAAAAAGCTCTTTTAAATTAAAAAGCTCTTTTAAATTGTTGATAATGCCTCTTCCCTGTGATAGTATAGTTATCGAAAATATAACCGAGCCCACGGGCCGGTGAAAGGACTGTGCTTATGTTAAAATTGGGTGTCAACAGTGTGCTTTTCAAAGCCTTTACTTTCCGCGAAGCGGCCGAGGCCATTAAGCTTTGCGGTTATGACGGGGTAGAAATTTCTGCCATTGAAGGCATGTGCGAGCACTTGAATTTAAGTGCTTGGAAGACGCAAAAAACCGAACTCAAGGCCATAAGCGAATATTATGAACTCCCCTTCCTGTCAAGCGAGGTTGCCTCGCGCGACCGCCAAAGGCTTTTGACCGCCTTTGAAGCCGCTGCCGAAATCGGCATACCCGTTATCAACATCGGTTCCGGCGGTGAAGCGGGGAATGAAGATTCCTTCAAAGAAGCTATGGAAATTATTGCAACTTCGGCCCAAGATGCAGAGGGCTTTGGTGTAAGCCTTTGCGTCAAGGCCCATGTGGGTGCCGCCGTGCATGACAGCGCCACAACCCTGCGCATGCTTGAAAGCGTCCCCTGTAAGGCCTTGGGGGTAGATATGGACCCAAGCCACATCCACAGGGCGGGCGAAAACCCGGCCTTGGAATTGCCCAAGGTTATCCACGCCATCAAGCACATCCACATCCGCGATTGTTTGGGCCCCGGCCCTTCACCAGGGGAGCCGCGCGACCAAGCCTGCGGCCGGGGTGATATTGATTTGCAAGGTTACTTTGCGGCTATGGTTGCCGCAGACTACAAGGGTCCGGTCTGTTTGGAAATCATAGGCCCTGAACAAAACATGCAGGGTGCCGCCGTCATAGCGGCCGAATCTTACGGTTACATGAATGCCCTGCTCAAAACAATGAATGCCCGTTAATTTTGATTTAATTAAAAGGATGGTGTAAAAATGGCAAAGAAACCCAATATTTTGTTTTTTGGCATTGACTCTTTGCGCAGCGACCACATGAGCCTTTACGGTTACGAAAGGCTGACCACCCCCCATATTGACAAATACATAAAAGAAGGCGGCGTGTTTTTTGAAAACATGTTCAGCCCCTCCATCCCCACCACCCCGGGCTACGCTTCCATGTTGACGGGGCTTGACTGCTTCGGGACCGACTGCGTGGCCCTGCGCCATGAAGGGGGCTTGCTTGAAAGCATTAGAACCCTGCCCGAAATTCTGCGTGAAAGCGGCTACACTTCCACCAATATCGGCTTTGCAGGCAATTCCGCCGGCCGCGGTTTTGACAAATACATTAAATACGGCGACTGGGAACCCGAAAAGGCAGAAAACATGAACCAAGTGGCCATCCCTGAACTTGAAAGATTGGCCGGGCAAGACAAACCCTGGCTTTTGTTCATGCGGCACATGGACCCCCACTCCCCCTACTATGCCAAAAAACCCTTTGACCGAATTTTTTATGCCGACGATGAATTTGACAAAAACAATAAATCCCTAAAGCCCGTTTATTCCTTCAAGCCCTTCCGTGACTACTTTTTAACCTGGTTCCCCGAAGGTTGTACCGATTCGGAATACATTGACGCCCAGTATGACGGCGCCGTGGCCTACATGGACGCTTGCATCAACCAAATTTTGGAAAAGCTTCGCCACTTGGGGCTGGAAGATGACACCATTGTTGTCTTCACTTCCGACCACGGCGAAACCCTCAACGAGCATGACTGCTACTATGACCACCATTCCACTTATGACAATGTTTTAAGCGTCCCCCTGGCCTTCAGGTACGAAAAATTCCCCTATGTGGGCAGCATAGCGGACTTTTGCCAGGTTAAGGACATTGTGCCCACCCTGCTTTCACTTTGTGAAATTGAAAGCGACATTGACTTTGACGGGCGGCATTTGACAAAGTTTTTCTCGGGCCAAGAAATCAGGCAGGAAAGTGAGTTTTATTTCACCGAAGCCACCTGGATGCGAAAACACGGCTGGAGGACACCGGAATGGAAATTGATTGTGGCCCTGGAGCCGGACTTTCACTTCAAACCCCCTGTGGAACTTTATAACCTCATAGCCGACCCGGAAGAAAACAATAATATAGCCGACCAAGAACCCCAAGTGGTTGAGTTTTTAAAGAAACGCATGGAAGACCACATTAAAAAGAGGGAAAAAGAAACCGGCCGACCCAACCCCATGTACACCAACCTTAATTGGAGCGGCCACGGCGGCCCCTTCAAGAGTTCGCAAGAAGCTTATGACACCCTGCACATAGGCGACCCCCAAACAGCCAAGAAGTTACAGGCCAAGTTGGAAGAAATGGGTGTGGAAGAATAAGCCCTCCGGGGCGGAAGGGTTGAGATAGATGCAAAGAGTGTGTGTGATTGGCATGGGGCACATCGGCCACAATCATGCCCGTGCTTACAAGAGTTGTGAGCAGGCTGAACTTGTCGGTGTTTGCGATATAAGAAAAGACAGGGCCCGGGCTGCCGGTGAAAAATTCGGTGTCCCCTATTTTTTGGATGCCCGTGAAATGTTGGAAGCCCTCAAGCCCGACATTTGCAGCGTAGCCACGGGCGGTTACGAATATTCAAGCGACCATTATGAGCCCACCATGCAGGCCTTTGAGGCCGGCTGCCATGTTTTGGGTGAAAAGCCCATTTCAAACATTTTAAAAGAGGGCATAGAAATGGTCCAAAGGGCGGAGGACTTAAATTTATGTTACGGCATTGATTTAAACCACCGCTTCACCCCGGCTGCCAGGCAGGCCAAGCTCTGGATGGATGAAGGCAAAATCGGCGAATTGCTCTTTTGCAACATGGCCCTTTGGATTGGCCGCTATTCGGGCATTGACTCACTTTATTACCACTTAAAGTGCCTCAACCCCCACAGCGCCAACATCATGCAATATTATTGCGGGCCGGTTGATGAGGTCAGTTGCTTTGCCCTCAAGGCCACCGGCCGTGACTTTTATTCCACCGCTTCTTTAAACATGAAGTTTGAATGCGGGGCCGTAGGTCACTTGACCAGCTCTTACGACATCAAGCGCGGCCACCCCATGGAACGCTGTGAAGTTGCCGGCACGGAAGGCCGTTTTGTTTTTGAAGACATGTGGCGGGAAGCCACCCTCTACCCTGCCGATTCTTGGGTTAAGGAAGTTTACACCAACCCCGTCTTCGGCGGCTTTGAAGGTTTTTATGACACTTTTCAAGATCGTATCCATTCTTTCGTCCGCCAAGTGGATGAAGGCTGCAAGCCCCAAGACATTGACGGCAGCGGCCGTGAAGGCTTGGAAGCGACCAGGCTCATCCATGCGGCTATCCGTTCTATTGAAGAAGGCGGTATACCAATTAAAGTAGCATCTGTAACAGAATAAGATTATAGGATTATAGGGAGGCTTATCATGGCAAAAACACCATTGAAAGTAGCAGTCGTCGGCATGGGGGGCATAGGCCACACCCATGCAAGGGCTTACAAGGCAAATGACTTGGCCCAATTGGTCTGCGTATGCGACTGGGTCAAAGAAAAGGCAGACGAGGCGGCGGAAAAATTTGAAGTCCCCGCTTTTTACAGCCTGAAAGATGTTTTGGCCGCCCACCCGGAACTGGATATTATTGATGTAACCACGGGCGGTTATGAAAACGGGTCCTGGCACTATGAGCCGGTTATGCAGGCCCTGGATGCCGGCAAGCATGTTTTGACAGAAAAACCCATATCCAACGATATTTTTGAAGCCCGTGAAATGGTCCGCTTCGCCACGGAAAAAGACCTTTATTTGGGCTGTAACCTCAACCACTATTTTTCCGGCCCGGCCGATAAGGCAAGGCAACTTATGGCCGATGATAAAATCGGCGAACAGATTTATTCTTTAACCAAGGTGGGCTTCAACGGCAGCACGGTCAACCCATCAAATATTGACCCCAAGTCTCGCTGGCAGATGCCTTATTCACACGCCAAGGCCTTCTTGACCCATCCCTTTTCGGTCATGCGCCATTTCAGCGGTGACATAAGCCATGTTCAAGCTTTTATGGACAAACCCGGCGCCAGGCGGCAATCGTCCGACCTTATGCTGTCTATCCAAAGCGTTCATGTCCGCTTCCAAAACGGTTGCGTGGGCTACCTGCTTTCACAACGCGGTGACGCTCACTTTGGCCTGGGCGGCTGGTGGAGCTTTGAGTTGGCCGGCACCAAGGGCACATTTTGCATTGAAAACTGTGTGGAAAAATTAACCTATTGGGAAATGGGTCAGGAACCGCAGATTACCGATACCGGTATCACCGATTTTGACGCCACCTTCCCCATCCGAATCAATGCTTTTTTAGAGGATGTCAGCAACGGGGTCCCCAAAGAATACTTGCGGGCCTCCGGCCGTGACGCCCTGGCCACCATGGAGTATATTTTTGCGGCCATTGACTCATATGAGTCCGGCGGAGAACTTGTAAAGCCAAATGCCTTGCCACCCATTCATGGGGCGGTTGGGTATGTTAAATAGGCGCAGTTTCGCTGCGCCTATTTAATGAAAAATTGCAAATGGCAAATGGGAAATTGTGGTAGAGGCATGAAGGGCGGCAAGCCGCCGCTGTAAGGGCAATCCCCCGTGGTTGCCCGAAATGTTTTTGCCTTTATTCTTGACTTTCATACGGAATTCGAGTTATAATGTCCGTATGAAAGTAGGTGAGGGTTTTGCTTCAACAAATGCTTAAAGACAATTCGGGCGTTTTAAGGACTGCAGACGCAGTTGCCGCCGGTCTTTCAAAAGATTCTTTTTATCGTTTTGTGGAAAAGGTTGGGCTTGAAAAAGTATCCCATGGGCTATTTGTTTCTCCGGACAGCTGGGTTGATGAATTTTATTTGCTCCAAGCTCGCTTCCCCAAGGCTGTTTTTTCGCATGAAACAGCCCTTTATTTGCATGATCTTGCCGAAAGAGAGCCAATTCCCCTAACTGTTACCGTGCCGTCAAACTATAACAGCAAAAATTTAATTGAAAAAGGTGTTGAAATTAACTACATTAAAAAAGAATGGTACGGTAAAGGCTTTTGCTCCCTCACCTCACCCACCGGTCACAAACTTGTGGTTTATGACATGGAGCGCACCATTTGTGACATCGTTCGGAAAAGATCAAAAATTGAAATTTCTGCATTCAACTATGCTCTTCGCGAATTTATGAAACGAAAGGATAAGAACCTCCCCAAACTAATGAGGTACGCTGCAAGCATGCGTATTGAAAAGCATGTTCTTGAGGCTCTCGGTGTTTTATTATGACCATTAAAACCTCTCGGCAACTGAAAGATTTAGTTGGAAACAAAACAAAGGGTGATAGCGGGAAGGCTCAATTATATTTCAGAAATTGGGCTATGGAACGGTTTTTAGAGCGTGTTGCCATGTCCGACTATAAGGATAATCTTGTTTTAAAGGGCGGTATGCTGGTTTCATCTTTGGTTGGATTGGATAACCGCTCTACTATGGATATTGATACCACTGTTTTTGGCTTACCACTCGACATTGACAAGGCAAGGTCAATGGTCGAGGAAATAATCGCCTTGCCGGTAGATGATTTTGTTCGTTTTACACTCAAGAGCACTTCTGTAATCATGGAAGAAGATGAGTACCCCGGGGTTCGACTTTCGCTTGACGCTTTTTTGGAAAATACGCGTATTCCACTCATGATAGATATTTCAACCGGCGATGTGATAACACCCAAACAAATTCAATACGAGTATAAACTAATGTTTGAAGATCGGAGTTTTTGCATATGGGCCTATAACATTGAAACGATTCTTGCGGAAAAAATCGAAACAGTCCTATCACGCTCAACTCTTAACACGCGTTTGCGGGATTTTTACGACTTATTTATCTTGCAAAATTCCGGACTTTCAATTTGTCCGAGCACACTTGCCCAAGCCTTGCGTGCAACCTGCGAAAGGCGAAAAAGTACAAACTTGTTAGAAGAGCATGCATTGATTCTTAAGGACATACAAAAAAGTAAAACAATGCAGGATTTGTGGGATAATTATCAAAGCAAAAATGATTATGCCGACGGCATAAGTTGGAATGGTGTTATAGAATCTATCCATAACCTTTGTAAAGTTGCTTCATGCTAATTTAAATGTAAATCATAGTCTTATTATGAATCGTAAATTAAAAATTGATAGAATTACAAAAACCTCCCTTTTGTGGGAGGTTTTTTATGGTTATACCGTAGGCATCTAATCCTTCATTCATCATTTCGCGACTTTTATACGGAGTTCAATCCATAATATCCGTATGAAAGCAGGTGGAAGCATGGGCAACCACGGGGGGATTGCCGGAGGCAGAAAAAACCTCCCTTGTTTAAATCTAAAGCTATTTTTTCATAACACTACTCTAAAACCTAATTAGTGCCGGCATAAGTACAGGATTTGTTTTGCTACCAATTAGAATGACACTACTCTAAAACTTGTGTCTATAGCAGATAACTAACAAGCCAGTTTTGCTACCAATTA
>JAAYSC010000006.1 GCA_012524025.1 Clostridiales bacterium
AACTGAAATGGTATAATTTCTGCATGAAGACTCGACTCCTTTTTTGGGAGGTATTTGTTTTGACGTAGAACATTGTACCACCAAAGGTTTCGGGTCTTCAACTTTCATTTAAGTTTACAGTACGATCAAAAGATATGGGAGGATAAAAATGGACTTATTTTTAAGGTCGATCTTATCATTATTCATGCTACTGCTGGTAAGCCTTAACATTTACCCGGCAGGGGTGGCGGGCAACACTTCGCCCGACAGGGCCGATGACCCGGTGATGCGCTTTGTGGTTTGCAGTGATATCCACATGCGGGAAGCCAAGGATGACAGCCAGTATAAGCGCTTGGAGCAACTCTTTGATTATTCTTACGAATATGCCGACAGCCAGAGCTATGATTCGATTGATGCTTTTGTTTTTGTCGGTGACATAACCGATAACGGCACGGCAACACAGATGGCAAATGTGATAGAAGTGGTTGACAATAAGATGAGGCCCGGCACTCCCCTTATGTGCGTTTATGACAACCACGACATCCAAAACGCCACTATAGCAGAATGTGAAGCCACTTACGGCATCCCCGGCAATGAGGCCAGAAAAATCAAAGGCTTTCATTTTATAACAGTCAGTTATGATGACAACCGAAGGTATACATCCCGCCTGCCCAGCCTTTATAAAGATCTCAAGGCAGCCAAAGCGGATGACCCTCAAAAGCCCATTTTCGTCTTCAACCATCGCCACATAGAAGGCACGGTTTACGGGAGCTCAAAATGGGGCACAGCCGAACTTTCACCTGTGCTCAACAACTTCCCCCAGATTATAGATTTTTCCGGCCATTCGCATTTTCCGGTCAATGACCCGCGCTCTTGCAGCCAATATTTTTTCACAAGCTTTGGTTGCGGAACCCTCTTTTATTTTGAACTGGAAAGGGACATGATGACCTACGGCAGCGTTCCCCCCAATGCCAATCAGGCTGCCCAGTTTTATTTTGTGGAAGTTTATGAAGATAATGCCGTAGCGGTAAAACCCTTTAACATGATTACGGGTGACTTTTTCAAGGTCCCCTCTTCTTACTCGGACGAACAGCTTATATATTATATTGCGGAACCTTCCAACCGTTCTTCCTTCACTTACACAAGCAAACGCTACATGACAGCCGACAAGCCTGTTTGGCCCCAAGGGGCGACGGCGGCGATTAGTGAGATTACCGCCAATTCGGCCAAGGTCAGCTTCCCCCAAGCCTTGGATTTTGAAGTTATTCACAGCTATCGGGTGCAGGTTAAAAAGGGCGGCGTGACGGTGAAGGATTATCGCTTTTGGTCGGAATATTACTTCGAGCCCATGCCTGACACCATGAGTTGGGACATAGAGGGCCTAAAGCCCGAGACTAAATACACAGTGGAAATCACGGGTTATGATACATATACAAAGCAGACGGCCCAAAAGCTTGTAACGGAATTTATGACTTCCCCTTAAAGTTTTTTCATTTTCTTTTTTAGTGGTTGCAATTTTGCAACCACTATTTTTTTACACGAATCTCTAAAAATTTGACAAATAATGAGTGAGGGTTTATAATTACTCTGCCTGATAGAGTTCTGTTAGGCAGAGTAATTTAACAATAAAATTTTGGAGGTTATCTTATGTTAAGTCTTGATTACATTTTTTATTACAAGGAAGGCGAATATTACGACAGAGAAAAGCTGAACGCCGCTTTCGAGCCTGAAATATCACGAGTAATCTCTCTCTTGCTTGAGAAGATCTTATCTTGCTACAGGCACAAAACTGTTTAGCCGCGAAATAAGTAAGAGCCGATCGTCCGCTTAAATAAAAGTAAAGCAGCAGTAGTTTTGAGCTACTGCCGCTTTATTTTTTACAATGAAATTAGTTTAGTTGCAGGAAACGCCGCCGTCTATGACTATAACGGAACCGTTGGTGAACTTTGCATCATCACTTGCAACGAAGAAAACCGAGGGGGTAATGTCTTCCGGCTTACCGGCGGGGATTGCTGTGTCCAAGCCGCCCATAACACGGGAAACACCAAATTCACTGATATCTGTTTGGGATTCCATAACTTCTGTTTCAATACCGCCCGGGCAAAGAACATTGCAACGAATGCCGCGGTGGGCATACATGAAGGCGGTGTTTTTGGTAACGCCGACAAGGGCATGCTTGGAAGCTGTATAGGCTGCACCGGCCCTGGCGCCGCAGACACCGCCGATGGAAGCGATGTTAACAATATTGCCGCCGCTTTCTTGTTCCAACATAACATTTACGGCCTTGCGCATGGCTATAACCGGGCCATGAAGGTTTACTGCCATAACCCAATCCCAAAGTTCGTCGGACATTTCGCCGATGGGCTTAAATTCGTCCATAACACCGGCATTGTTAACCAAAACATCAAGCTTGCCGGTTTTTTCAACGGCAAAGTCGATCATACCTTCTGCGTTTTCTTTTTTAGAAAGGTCACCGACATAGGGTAAAACGCTGCCGACCATGCCCGCGGTGTCCTCAACCAGTTTTTCCAACCTTTCCGCACGCCTGGCAACTGCAATAACCGTGGCGCCTTCCTTGGCAAAGTCCCGAGCTATGATGTAACCCAAGCCCGAACTTGCACCTGTAACAACAACTGTTTTTCCTTCAAACCTCATAATCTTTGCCTCCGTTTTATTTTCATGTGATTATTTATTATGTGAGCTCTTAAGCCTTGAGAATTTAAACATATCACAGCACATATGTCAAGCAGCAATTCCAAGTTATTCACTCGGATTTGTTTTGACGGAATTTTAAGTAATAAAAATGCCCTATTTTTAAACTTTTGTTTGACATTATTCTGCCGATATGTTACGGTTTTTAAGATAAAAAATCTTTTTTATAGTCTCTTTTGACAAACTTTTATTATTTTGGTTTTTTTCTTATTTTATTCGGTTTTTGGAGGAAAAAATGGACCCTTACGACAGTTGTCGCCCAAGTACTGTTTAAAGTGAATATTTAATTTATAACAGAGTATCAGCTTCAAGTGCGGCTGTTTTAACTGCCCAGCCGCCATCGGCCACCGAACAAGATTCTGTTAGGGTGGTTTTTTTATGTCCATAGGAAATATAAGGCACCTGTCCGCCCTGTGTGCAGGTTGCTTACAAAGGAGGTTGACGCCATGAGTGTAAAGACGATTGAGCAATTAATTGAAGCAAAAGACTACATGAAGGTTAAAGAAGTATTATCGGAAATGAACGAAGTGGATGTGGCAGAGATTTTGAAGCCTTGTGATCCGCATATGACGCTGCTTTTGTTTAGAATGTTACCCAAAGATTTAGCAGCGGAAGTTTTTGCCAGATTCACTCCCGAACAACAGTTAGATATTATTAACTCCGTAACCAACAGAGAGTTAGCCGGCATCTTGGACGAGTTATTTTTTGATGACATGATAGACTTGATTGAAGAAATGCCGGCCAATGTAGTCAACAAAATTTTGCTGCACACCGATGCGGAAAAAAGGGCCTTAATAAACGAATTTTTAAGGTACCCCGAAGATTCCGCCGGCAGCATAATGACAATAGAATATGTGGAACTTAAAAAGGACATGACCGTAAAAGAATCCATGGACCACATAAAAGAAATCGGGCTCAATAAAGAGACGATTTACACCTGTTATGTTACCGATCAAAATAGGATTTTGGAAGGGATTGTATCTTTGCGCACCCTGGTTACCACCAACGAAAGCTTTAAGATCAGTGACATAATGGAAAGTGATATAATAAAAGTCAATACCCATGCCGACCAAGAAGAAGCCGCTAACATTTTTAGAAAATACGGATTTTTGGCCCTACCGGTTGTAGACAAGGAAAACAGATTGACGGGTATAATAACCGTTGATGACATCATGGATGTTATTTCGCAAGAGGCAACGGAAGACTTTCAGAAGATGGCCGCCATGGCACCGTCAGATGAAGAATATTTGGATGCCAGTATATGGAAATTGGCAAAAAACCGTTTGCCCTGGCTTTTGGTGCTTATGATTTCGGCCACCTTCACCGGCAGGATAATGGGCCGTTATGAAGATGTTTTAATATCTGTGGCAGTCCTTGGTACCTTCATCCCCATGTTGATGGACACCGGCGGCAACGCCGGCAACCAGTCTTCAACCTTGGTTATAAGGGGCCTTGCAACAGGTGACATAGAATTGGGCGACGGTTTAAAAATTTTGCTTAAAGAATTTGCCGTTTCCTTCATAGTCGGCCTGGCCCTGGCCTTAACCAATTTTGTAAGGCTCATCTTAATAGAAAGGGTCGGCATTTTAATGTCTGTAACGGTTTCCGTCACTCTCTTGGTAACCATTGTTTTATCAAAATTAGTGGGCGGGATCCTACCGATTTTTGCCAAAAGGCTAAAGATGGACCCCGCAATCATGGCCGGCCCCCTAATCACAACCATAGTTGACGCTTTGAGCTTGATTGCTTATTTTGCCATAGCCAAGGCCATGTTGGGGATATGATTTAATTTTAATCCTGAATTTTCAAGCGGGCTGCCTCTGTTGACGGCTTAGTGTAAAATTATCATTGGCAAAAAATAAAGGGAAATGGCGCGAACCACTTCCCTTGCATACAAAGAATCAGTACAATGAATTTGCGAAAAAACACGAACTGAGGTGTATGCAAGATGATT
>JAAYSC010000064.1 GCA_012524025.1 Clostridiales bacterium
AGGGAATCAAAAGCATAATTGTTGTGCGGTTAAGCCTGACCGCAGTCAGGTTTAACCCTTAATTGCAAAGCTTTTACTGATTTTTTAGCAAAAGGAATATTTTGCCAATGTTTACTTGACACATACATAGGCTTGGGCTTCCTTGCCGCCCCTGCCTTTGCATGTTATAATAAAGACGGTTTTAAAATAAATAAATGAGGTTTTTGTTATGAAGAAAAAATCATTTTTTGCTGTTTTGCTTGCCCTGTCTCTCATTTTTTTAGCCGCCTGCGGTAATGCATCCTCACCCGAAAAAGCGGTGGAAGCTTATTGCAAGGCCCTTAAAGCGTCAGACGCAAAAAGCATGACCAAGTATATGGGTGACGACAGCAAGGAGGCGGGCGACCCCTACGAGGGTTATCCGGCCTCTGTCAGCAAAGTTTTCAAGGCCAATTTAGAGCAAATGAAATATGAGGTTGGCACCGCCAAAATTCAAGGCGACACTACGCTTGTAAAAGTTAAGTTTGAATACAAGAGTGCCGCCAATATTTTCAGAGCTTCGGTTCAGGAGTTTTTGAAAAGAAAAACTACCGGCAGCCTTAAGTTTGAAGAAGGCCAATCGCTGGAAGATTATTTAGTCAAGATTTTTGAAGAGAAAGAAAAAGAGCTTGAATCCAAAGACGCAAAGCTTACGGTAGACTTTGAGTGCATCAAAACAAGCAAGGGCTGGCAAATTTCAAGTATTGACGATGAAATCTATAATATTATGTTTTCCGGCTTTTTCGAGGTTGAAAAAGAAATTAGCGCCTTGTTTGAGCTTGATTCCTTGCCTTTGGGTGATTAGTAACAGGCCGGGCTTTTTCTGACCCCACCAAAATTTTCAGAATGAACGAGTGTGTTTTAATATGAAAAAAAGATCGTTCTTGACTTTATTCTTGGCTTTGGCCCTCAGCCTTGCGGCGGGCTGCGGCAAAGGTTCGGCGCCCGAAAAAGCGGTTGAGGCCTATTGCACTGCTCTGCAAAATTCGGACTTTAAAGCTATGGCAAAGGTTAGCGTGGAAGACTATAAAAGTGGTGTGGATTTTTTTCAAGATATGTCGCAACCCATTGCATCGTATTTTAGGAATAATCTTAAACTTGCGGAGTTTTCCGTTGGCAAAGCTAAAATTGAGAGCGACAAGGCAACCGTTGCGGTGAAGTTTAAATACAAGGATGCGGAAAATGTCTTCAGAGCTTTGCTGCAAGAATTTAATAACCGACAGGACCAAATATTTTCGGAGTTTGACAAGAGCGTCAGGATAGACAGTTGGCTTCACGATTATTTTACCAAGATTTTTGAAGAACAAAAAGAAAAAGTTGCCCCCCTTGATAAGGAAATTACGGTCATTTTCCATTGTGTTAAGGATCAAGGGAGTTGGAAAGTATCGGAAGCCGAGGATGAAATTTACATGGTTATGTTTTCCGGCTTCACGAAAGTTGAAGATGAGATTTACGCCATTTTTGACTTGGACAGCCTCATGGAAAAATGGGGCTGAGTCTGCCAACGCTTGAGCCAATAGTCCGCCCCCTCCCTGTATGTAATTATGAGCGATACTCATTGATGTTAAGGCATAGCCTTTGACTTGGCCTAAATGGAGCCTGTAGTCAATTTCCCTTACGGTTTAGTCGGGTCCCTATGGCGTTTCACCGTCCGAAAGATTGTAAAGATTTTTATTGAGTAGCATTTTATACTGTTTTTATTTTTGACAAACAGATTATTATAATATATTGTTTACTTGACGGTTGATGGCCTCGAAAAGTGATTTGTTTCGATAAAGGAGGAACCTATGAAAAAGATAGTTATGATTGTATCCTTCCTGCTCTGGGGCATGTCTTTTATGGTCCTGGCTCTAACTTCAGCCATGTATTTGTTCGATTTTCTCTCAAAATTATATGAAGAAAAACTCCCCTTGCTAAAAGAGAAATCATTAAAAAGACAAAAAGAAGATTAAGTGATAAAAAGATAATCTTAAAACAGATTGGACAAAACCCCCTTGGCCCTATTAAAACAGGCCCCAAGGGGGTTTCGGATTTTTAAATATAATTATTATTCTTTATCGGGTTTGAATCGCCTTAATCTCAAGGCATTGGCAAGAACCGAAACCGAGCTCATGGACATGGCGGCGGCGGCAAACATGGGGTTAAGCAAGGGCCCGCCAAAAGCGTAAAGCAAACCCATCGCTATCGGTATGCCAACGGTATTGTAGCCAAAGGCCCAGAAAAGGTTTTGTTTAATGTTTTTGAGTGTGCTGCGGCTCAAACGCATGGCCAGGGGTACATCCATCAGGTCATTTCGCATCAGGACAATGTCGGCCGATTCAATGGCAACATCGGTACCGTTGCCGATGGCAATGCCCGTGTCTGCTTGAACCAGGGCCGGGGCGTCATTTATGCCGTCCCCCACCATGGCAACCTTTTTGCCCAAGGCCTGAAGCTTTTTAACTTCTTCCGACTTATCTTGGGGCAAAACTTCTGCTAAAACACTGTCTATACCGACTTGGGCCGCAACCGCTGCGGCTGTTTTTTTATTGTCCCCCGTAATCATGACCGTTTCGAGCCCCATCGCTTTCAAGCGGGCTATGGCCTTGGCACTGCTGTCTTTGACAACATCGGCTATGGCTATTATACCGGCTAATTTTGAATCCAAGGCTATATAGACGGGGGTCTTGCCTTGGTCGGCCAGAGCGTCGGATTTAAGGGCCAAATCACCCAAATCAACTTCTTTTAAATCCATCAGCTTTTTGTTGCCAATAGCTATGGCCTTGCCTTCGATAAGCGCTTCAATCCCATAACCCGTTATGGAGTTAAAACCGCTCATGGCATAAAGTTCCAAGCCTTCTTGCTCGGCTTTTTCGACTATGGCCAAGCCCAGTGGATGTTCCGAACCTTTTTCCGCCGTGGCGGCAAGAGCCAGAAGCTTTTCATTTGTAATGCCCCGGGCGGGGATTATATCCGTAACAACCGGAGCCCCTTGGGTTATGGTGCCGGTTTTGTCAAAAATTACAGTATCAATCTTGTGAGCTTGCTCCAAGGCTTCGCCGCCCTTAAACAAAACCCCGTAACGGGCACCTTGGCCGGTGCCGACCATAATGGCTGTGGGTGTGGCTAAGCCTAAAGCACAGGGGCAGGCAATAACCAGCACCGAAATTGCCCTTGTCATGGCAAAAACGAAGCCTTGGCCGGCCAGAAGCCAGGCTGCAAGAGTTAGCAGGGCAATGACAAAAACAGCAGGCACAAAGTAACCTGAAACAATGTCTGCCATGCGAGCTATGGGAGCTTTTGTGCCTTGGGCTTGTTCAACCAGGGCTATAATTTGTGCCAGGGCCGTGTCACTGCCGACCTTGGTAGCCTTAAATTTTATCAGTCCGTTTTTATTTATGGATGCCGCATAAACAGGGTCACCCGCTGTTTTTTCAACCGGCATGCTCTCACCCGTCAGCATGGCTTCATCAACGGAAGTGTGGCCTTCCAAAACCCGGCCGTCCACCGGAATTTTTTCACCCGGTTTTACTATAATGATATCGTCAATTTCAACCTCATCAATAGGTACTTGACTTTCTTGCCCGTCAATTAAGACGCTTGCCGTTTTGGGCGCCAGGCCCATTAATTTTTTAATGGCTTGGGATGTTTTGCCCATTGAAAGAGCTTCCAGGGATTTACCAAACATGATAAGTGTGATAATAACCCCTGCCGATTCAAAGTAAAGCTCATGCACAGCTTCATGCAAACCCATGCTTATTTGATAGGTGGAATAAAGGCTGTAAAGTAGGGCTGCCGTGGTGCCCATGGCTATGAGTGAGTCCATATTTGGGGCACGCTTTATAATTGCCCTGAAGCCACCTGTGTAAAATTTATAACCGACAGCCACAACCGGTAAAACAAGAAAGAGTTGGGTTAGGGCGTTTCGCATGGGGAAAAAGTTTGCGTCCAGAAAGCCGGGCACCGGCAATTTTACCATGGGGCCCATGGTAAGATAAAAAAGCGGTATGGTAAAAACAGCCGCTATGGCAAGTTTAGTCCACATAAGCCGCATGGCTTTTTGCTTGCGAATTTTATCTTCATCGGGGCTTTCATGTCGCAAGACATCGCGTGTTTTATAGCCTGCATTTTCAATGGCCTGCCTTATGGCAAAAAGTTTGATAATTTTTCTGTCATATTCAACCAGGGCTTTTTCGGTTGCAAGGTTTACCGAGGCATTTTTTACACCTTCCAGGCCACCCAATACTTTTTCAACCCGAGCCGAACAAGCAGCGCAGGTCATGCCCTCAATAGGAATTTCAACCCTCTCAAGTCGCTCTTCTTTTTCTTCCACATAGGTAAAGCCGATTTTTTCAACTTCTTGCCTAATTTTATCTTCAGCGATTTTTTGCGGGTCAAATTCAATATTAAGTTTTTCTGTCGCTAAGTTGACCTGAGCTTTTGAAACACCTTCAAGCCCGGCCAAAGTTTTTTCAAGCCCGGCAGAGCAAGAGGCGCAGGTCATACCTTCAATTCCCACTGTTTTCTTTATATTGTTATTCATAGCAGTCACCTGCTTTTGGTCCTTATTTGGATAGGCCTTCTTTCAAATACTCAAGTGCCTTTTTGTAGCCCTCAAAGCCCAGGCCCATATATGTTTTTTCACAAGCTCGGCCGGCGTAAGATATTTGCCTGAAATCTTCCCTTTGTGAAATGTCCGATAAATGTACCTCTACCGCCGGCAAATCAACTGCCTTGAGGGCATCTAAAATAGCTATACTGGTGTGGGTGTAGGCTGCGGGGTTTATGACAATGCCATCATATTTACCAAAAGCTTTTTGTATGGCGTCGACAAGGTCGCCTTCGTGGTTTGATTGGAAACAATCTGCTTTTATGCCCATCTTTGCCGCTTGGGCTTCGATGAAGGCCACAAGGTCGGAATAATCGGTCTTGCCGTAAATATCTTTTTCGCGTATACCCAACATATTGATATTGGGTCCGTTAATTACCAGGATGCGCAAATTATTCATTCCTTTCAGCCTTCTTAAAATTTATAAGCCTCAAATAAATCCAAAATATGGGCGGCTGCTTCTTTTGGTCCCTTATCATTCAAGACTATTTTATCACTTACAGCCTTATAAATCGGTAACCTAGTCACATACATAGCTCTAAGTTTTTCAGGGTCGGCCGATAGGGGGCGGCCTTCTGTGGCAAGCTCATCCAGAGCGCGGTCAAGGAAAACAACAAAGGCATTTTGCCTTAAATTATCGCGGTTTTCCGGTCTTAAAACCGCTCCGCCGCCGCTTGCGATTATTTGGGAATTTTCTTTTGCCACCCTTGCAAGTATTTCGGCTTCCAGGTCCCTGAAATATGCCTGGCCCTTGCTTGATAAAATATCGAAAGTGCTCCGGCCTTTTTCTTTTTCAATCAACTTGTCCGTGTCCACAAAAGTTTTGCCCGAAAGGGCCGCAAGTGCGCGCCCCACGGTGCTTTTACCGCTGCCGGGCATACCCACCAAAACAATGTTGGCTGTTTTATATGTCAGTTTTTCAACAATTTGATCAATTGAATTTTGAGCCTCAAGGCGCCCGTCAAAAAAAAGTTCTGCCGCCTGCATGGCTTGGGCCGCCAGCATGGTAAGGCCGTTGGCATTTTTTATACCCAGCTGCCTTGCACTTGACAGAAGACGGGTGTAAATCGGGTTATAGATAAGGTCCAAAACAGCTTCTGCTTTTGTAAAAGCGGCCAAATCAAGCGGTGATTCCCCTGTGTTGGGGTACATACCCACAGGGCTTGCGTTTATAATCACATTTGCGCCCTTGCAAAGCTCATAGACATTTTCATAATTAAGAGGGCCGCTGCGTGAAACGGTGCTAACCCCGGCTGCGCCCCGGTCTTCCGCCAGGGCACGGGCCGTCAGCCCGGCACCGCCGGAACCCAAGATTAAAACTTCTCGCCCTTCAAGTTCCAAGCCTGCTTTTTCGACCATATAGGCTAGGCCCAAGTAGTCGGTATTGTGCCCGTGCAAGCGGCCCTTTTCATCCTTCACAAGGGTGTTTACATTGCCCAGTTTTTTTGCCGTCGGTGACAGGGTGTGGCAAAAGGGCATGACGGCCTTTTTGTAGGGGATGGTAACATTAATCCCCTTAAAATCGGCCTTTTTCAAAAAGTCCCCCAGCTCATTTTGAGCTAAATTTTGAATCTCATAATCATAATCGCCTATGAGGCCATGGATGAGCTTGGAATAGCTGTGGGACAAGTTTTTACCTATCAGCCCGTAGTCCACCGAAAACACCTACCGTAATTTAAACTTCAGAATAATTACCCAGGAAGACAAACTGTTCCGTCCCCGCTGCCAATTCACACAAGAGGCTGATGACACCCTCTGCCTTGACGGAAGCTTCTATGTCAAAATAAAACATAAATTCAAAATCTCTTTCCGGCACGGGGCGGCTTTCAAGCTTGGTCAGGTTGAGCCCTAAAACAGAAAACTTGGAAATGGTGTCATAAAGCGAACCCGGCCTGTGGGGCAAGGAAAGCATGAGGCTGATTTTGTTGGCACCCGGGTATATTTCCGGGTTTTTAGATATACAAATGAAGCGGGTGAAGTTGTTGGCATTGTCTTGAACATCCACACCCAGGGCGGTCAGGCCGTAAAGTTCGGCACAGTTGCCGGAAGACAAGGCGGCGACATCGTCCCTTTCGGACTGTGCAACCTTCTGTGCGGCTACGGCCGTGTTTTCAACCATGGTTACTTTAACGCCTTCCAAGCCTTCAATGAAGCGGCTGCACTGGCCTATGGCCTGTTCATGCGAATAAATTTCTTTGATATCCGACGGCTTGCTGCCCTTTTTAGCCAAGAGTGAATGGTCGATTTTAAGCTTTAAGCTTCTGACTATATGAAAATTATGCCTTTTCATAAGGTCGTAAACTTGGGTAACCGAACCGTGGGAGCTGTTTTCAATGGGCAGAATACCGTAACGAGAAAGGCCTTTTTCAACAGCCGTGAAAACACCTTCAAAAGAGTTAAAGTACATTATATTGGGCAGTGAAAAGAGCTTGTCGGCCGCTATTTGCGAGTAGGCCCCCTCAACACCCTGGCAAGCAACAACCGCTTTTTTAGGGAAAAGTTCCGGCGTTTGCTCCAATGAGTTTTCGATTTCCAACCTCAAGGGATGATCTTTGGAAAGCAGCATGTTTTGATAAGAGCGGCTGAGATTAAAAAGTGTTTGGAAAAGAGTTTGGGCGTAAACTTCAAGTTCCGGTTCCACCATCTCCGTAACCCTGGTCAAAATACCCCGTTCGCGCGAACGGTCAAGCACCTTGAGCCTGCTTTCTTTCTTATATTCCGACACCAGACGGGAAATTTCCATCCGCTTGCCGAAAAGTTCCGTGATTTCATTGTCGATTGCGTCAATTTGTGCCCTTAAATTTTCTATAGTCATAAGTCTGCTCCTTTTAGCCATGAGGCTTAAAATTTGTTTATAAAAGCCAATCCAATAAAACCGCTGCCGTAACGGCTTCAACCACAACTGCCGCCCGCGGCACAATGCAAGGGTCGTGGCGGCCCACAATCTTCAGTTTGCTGTCTTCTTTTTTAATCAAGTCCACACTCTTTTGCTCTTTGCCTATGGATGATGTCGGTTTAAAGGCCACCCTGAAAATCAGGGGCATTCCCGTTGTCATACCGCCCAATATTCCGCCATGATTGTTTGTAAAGCTTTTAACCTTGTCACCCTCGAAGTAATAGGGATCATTGTGCTCACTGCCCCGCATGGCAGCTGCTTCAAAGCCCGCCCCGAATTCTACCCCCCTAACGGCGGGGATGCCAAAAATTGCCGAAGTCAGGCGATTTTCCACCCCGTCAAACATGGGGGCACCCAGACCGACGGGTAGGCCGATTGCCCCGCATTCAACTATTCCGCCGACCGAATCACGGTCTTTTGCGGCCGCCTTTATTTGGTTTACCATCTCTCGGCCCGCCTTATCATCGTTTGTGGGGAAGGCTTTTTGGCCCGCTGACAGCAAATCTTCTTTTTTAAGATTTACAGGGTCAAAGGGGCTGTCTTTTATAGATGCTATGGAAGCCACATGGACCCCCACACTTACGCCGCGGCGCTCTAAAATTTGTTTGCAAACAGCGCCCGCAAAGCACAAGGGTGCCGTCAAACGGCCCGAAAAATGCCCGCCACCCCTTATGTCATTGAAGCCCCCGTGTTTTACAAAAGCCGGGTAGTCCGCATGTGAGGGCCTGGGCACATAGCGCAAGTTGTCATAGTCTTGTGAGCGCGTGTCCGTGTTTTCTATCATAACCGCCAGTGGAGCACCGCAGGTTACACCCTCAACCAAGCCGGATAAAATCACAGGTTTGTCCGCCTCACGCCTTTGGGTAACATAATCACTGCCGCCCGGTCTTCTGCGGGCCATGAAGTCAAGGACCTTTTCCATGTCAATCTTTTCACCCGCCGGCAGGCCGTCAAGCACGACCCCGATAGCCTTGGAATGAGACTGACCGAAAAGGGATATTTTAACATTTTTGCCAAAATCAGAGGACATTTACCTTACCCCCTAAAAGTTCAAAGTCTTCAAAAAATTCGGGATATGATTTTTTAACCGCTCCCGCGCCTTCTATTTCAAGATTGCCTTCGCATTTGGTGGCCAAAACAGCCAAGGCCATAACTATCCTGTGGTCATTAAATCCCTTGACTCGGCCGCCCTTCAAGGATTTTTTGCCGACAATCTTTAAGTAGTCGCCGCCGACTTCCACCCGTGCCCCCAAGTTTTTCAAGCCTTGAGCCATGGCCTTGAGCCTGTCACTTTCTTTCAGCCTTAAACGGCCGGCATTTTTTATAAGGGAAGTCCCCTCTGCCACAGCCATCAAGGCAGCAACGACGGGCACCAAATCGGGGGCTTGGGCCGCATCAAAATTTATTGAAGTGAGCCTGCCGGCCTGCGCGCTTACAAGGCCTTTTTCCAAGCCGATGTCAGCGCCCATTTTTTCTAAAATTTCAAGTATAAACTTGTCGCTTTGCAGTGAATTTTCTGCCAAGCCTTCAAGGGTGACCTTGCCGCCCAGCGCACCCGCCGCCAACCAGAAGGCTGCGTTAGACCAGTCGCCTTCTATTGAAATATTTTTTGGGGCACGGTAGATTTGAGAACCCTTTATAAAGTATGTCATAGCCTTCCGCTCAATTTCCACGCCGAAATCCCGCAGGGTTTTAAGCGTCATGTCAACATAGGCGGCCGATTCCAAGGGGGAGCTTAAGAAAATTTGGCTGTCCCCTTCCAAAAGCGGCAGTGTCAAAAGCAAGCCCGAAACAAACTGCGAGCTTACATGCCCCGGGAGTAGGAAGTGACCACTTTTTAGTTTGCCTGAAACAGACAGGGGAACTTTTTCACGCGAAAAAGCAAGCCCGTTTATATTAAGTGCTTGTATGAGGGGGTTTATGGGCCTGTAGGGCAGCCTGCCGCCGGCGGTGATTTTAAAGTCGCCGCTTACGGCGCCTGCCAAGGGTAGAATAAAACGCAAGGTTGATCCGCTTTCACCGCAGTCCACAAAGGGGGACTTGGCTTCATTGCCCCAAACAGGTTTAATGTCCAAACGGCCGTCAGGGCTGCTTTCAATTTTTGCCCCCAAGGCCTCGAGGCTTGCTATGGTGGCCCTTATATCTTGAGACCTGTTTTCAAGTAGAAGGCTTGAAGGTTCTTGACTGACTGCCGCGCAAATCAGCACACGGTGGGCGTCGGATTTTGATTGAATTGCCTTGAGCTTGCCCGAAAGCGGGCTTGGTTTTATGCTTATATTCATTTTTCAAGCCCCCTTTCAATAAAACTTTCAAGTTCATCGGCTTTTACTTTATGCCCTCGGGCTTGGCCGATGCTTGGCGTGACTATCAGATTAATGGTGTCCCCTCTTCTTTTTTTATCCCGCAAGGCGGGTTTGGCCAATTCTTGGGCAGTGTAGGGGCTTTGAGTGGGAAGTGAGTATTTTTTTAAACATTCTGTCAAGTTGCCCAGGGTGTTTTCTTCTGTAAGCCCCAGGCTTTGTGCAGCCCTTGTTACCAGAACCATACCGATGGCAACCGCATGACCGTGGGATATTTTATAATCGCTGATTTTTTCAAGAGCATGGCCCAGGGTATGGCCAAAGTTTAAAATTTGACGCTGCCCCTGATCAAACTCATCCGCTTGAACCACAGCCGCCTTGATTTCAACACAGCGTTTTATAATGTTTTCAAGTTCGCTTTCAAGGGCGGGGCCCTTTTTCATAAAGTCAAAAAGCTCCCTGTCGCTTATCATGCCGTATTTTATAATCTCTGCCAATCCGTCTGCCCTCACTTCGGGCGGCAAGCTTGCAAGCGTGTTTGTGTCACAAAGCACCAGGGCGGGTTGTTTGAAGGCACCCACAAGGTTTTTACCCGCCTTTATGTTTACACCCGTCTTGCCGCCGACGGAAGAGTCCACTGCCGCCAAGAGGGTTGTGGGCATTTGAATGAAGCCTATACCCCGCAAATAAGCGGATGCGGCAAAACCCGCCAGGTCACCCGTAACACCGCCGCCAAGGGCCAAAATCATGTCGGACCCCGTCAGTTGGTTTTGGGCCAAAGACTCACACAAGTTTGTAAAAGTTTCAAGGTTTTTTGAAGCTTCACCGTGTGGGAAGACAAAGCTGCAAAGCTTGAAGCCTTCTTGCCTTAAGCGCTTTTCCAAAGCCTGGCCGTAAAGCTCGTAGACCCTGTCGTCCGCCACAAGGGCCAGGGTGGGCGTCCCGAAGTATTGAGAGATAATTTGGCCGCTCTTTTCCAACAAGCCGCCGCCTATTAAAACATCATACTTTTCACTTGATGTTTGGACTGTCACTTTTTGCATAATCGTTTTCGCCTTCTTCCGCTGATTGGTAATTAAGAGAACTTGTATTATAGCAAATTATTCATCATTTAGGAAGATTTTAATGTCACTGCCCTCTTTCAAGATGGTTTGTAATTTCCGAATTTTGGCATCTTTTATGGTTTGGCTGTATTCTTCCAGGCGCTCGATAAGGCAATCAATCTCATGGCTTAAGTAGTCGCCGTTGTCCAAAAAAAGCTCTGACCACATAAGTTCGTTGAGCTTGGCCACCCGTGTCATGTCCTTATAGCTGCCGGCCGAAAAACCCTTGTGCCTTAAGGCTGCGGGGCTTTTGACATAGGCGTTGGAAACCACATGCGCCAGCTGGGATGTAAAGGCTATCATTTTGTCATGCTCATCGGGGCTTGTTACCTGAAAGTTCCCAAAGCCAAGGGATAAAAACACCTCTTTCAAGCTTGCCAAGGCTCGGTGCGGCACCTCTTCATCCGGCGTAACAATCATAGATGCCCCTTCAAAAAGGTTTGCTCTTGAATGGTCATAACCCGAAAACTCCGTGCCTGCCATAGGGTGGCCGCCCACAAAAATAAAGCCATGTTCTTTGGCAAGCGGCTGCACTGCTTGGCAAATCCCCCGTTTAACCCCGGCGCAATCTATAACAATTGCCCCCTTTTTTAGGTAGTTTGCATTTTGGCCCAAGTATTCGAGTGTTGCCTTTGGGTAAAGCGCAATTATGAGCATGTCACAGTCGGCCAAGGCGGCCTTGGTAAGCCGGCCGTCTATGCTTCCTTCTCGGCCCGCCTTCTCAAGCACTGCCGAGTCCAAATCATGGCCCAAAAGCCTATGGCTTGTTTTTGCTTTCAGGGCCTTTGCAAGCGAGCCGCCTATGAGCCCTAAACCGACAAGAGCAATTGTCATGGCAAAATCTCCTTCAAAAAGTCCACTGCTTATCAGTATTTGTAGGCATGGGGCAAAACAGCCTCAATCTTTTCAACCGTTTGAGCAAATTGCTCGGGTGTTTGTGATTGTATGCCGTCACTGAAAGCTCTTTGCGGGTCATTGTGCACTTCAATCATAAGCCCGTCGGCACCCGCCGCTGCGGCCGCCACAGCCATGGGTGCAACCAGGCGTGAATAGCCCGTGGCATGGCTGGGGTCAACAATAATGGGCAAATGGGTCATTTCTTTTAAGACGGGAATGGCCGCCAGGTCCAGGGTGTTTCTTGTGGCTGTTTCAAAGGTTCTTATGCCTCTTTCGCAAAGCACAACCTCTTCATTGCCTTCGGACATTATATATTCGGCGCTCATCAACCATTCTTCTATGGTGCTTGAAAGCCCTCTTTTCAAAAGTATGGGTTTTTTAATGCGCCCAAGTTCTTTGAGCAGCTCAAAGTTTTGCATGTTACGCGCACCGACTTGCACGAAGTCAACATCACCAAACATTTCAAGCTGGGATATATCCATAACTTCCGTAACAATGGGCAGGCCTGTGAGTTTTTTAGCTTGTAAGAGCAGCTCAATCCCCTCTTTGCGTAAACCTTGGAAGGCATAGGGCGATGTACGGGGTTTGAAGGCACCGCCGCGCAGCATGGTTGCACCGGCAGCCTTTACACTTTGGGCAATGCCGCAAATTTGCTCTTCGGACTCAATGGAACAAGGGCCCGCTATAATCTGCATTTTGCCGCCCCCGACCTCTTCACCGTCAACATCAATGATTGAATTGACCGGGTGAAATTTACGGTTGACCTTCTTGTAGGGTTCTTGAACACGCTTTACATCTTCAACAATGCTCAAGGCCCTTATGAGATCCGCATCCACCACCGTGGTGTCGCCGATCAGGCCCATTACGGTTTGGCTGCTGCCCTCGGACATGTGAACACCGATGTTCATCCCCTTGAGCCAATCTTTTAAGTTTGCCAGTTGTTCCGCATCATGATCTTTTTTCAAAATTACTATCATTTGATTTTCCTCCCCTAAAAAATTCAATTAAAAAAGCCCCACAGCCGTTTGCTGCGGAGCATCTTTGCCTTGTAAATGACCTTTTAAGTCATAAGCGCTTCCCGTTTGCAGCAAAACCCGAACTGACCTTACCAAAATAATAGGTAAAGCCAAAATAAAAAAAGTTTGCTGATTTGGGCTTGAGTGTCATCATAAATCCCCTCAAAATTAAAAGGTGCTTGAATTATTGCACATGAAAGCCGACTTGTCAAGCCCTTTTGCTAAAAAACTTTTGCACTTTAAAGCGTGATTGCATTTAAGCCTTCTTTACTTTTTGCTCTTTACCCCTTTCAAAAATTTGAGCCAGAGCAGGGACTGCACCTAAAAAATAACCTAAAACAAAGGCTGCGTATGTCAGGCAAGACAAGACCATGGGGAACATGAAGGTGTTGATTTTAGAGTTGCCGAAAACAAAATACCAAATAGGAGTTGCCCGAATCCAGTTATAGGGCAAATTAACCAGCATATAAAGCTGTGAAAAACGCGCGCGTTGGTAAAGGTAGGTTGCCAATAAGGTATAAAGCAAGGGGAAAACCGCAGGGAAGTGATTGAGAAGGGCATTTTCAGGCCTTTGGATGGGCGTTTTGCTCTTATAAGTTTTGCCCGAAGAATAAAGGAAAAACCGCGGTGTTACATATGAAAGGTAATAGTGGCGGGCATTTCTGTAATAAAGCCCGAAAAAGAAAAAGACCAAGACAGGCACCGCAGCGGCCAGATAGGAATAGAACAAAGGTTCTGACGCCTTGTCATACATATAAAAGTAAACCAAGCTGAATATAACAAAGGGAAAATATGCTATAAAAAGAAAAAAGTTAAAAAGAAAGATAACACTCAACTGTGTTTTTAAAAAATATGTCAGACCGGTTTTCAATAATTTCGCCCCCAATGCAGAGGAATAAAGGATAAAAATACAGCCTTATCTTGGCACAAAATTGTAGTATTGTCAATATTTTTGAATATCTTGAGTCGGCTCGTCCGCTTAATTTCCTTGTTTTAAGGGCAGAGTAAGTTTATAATTATAGGCAGGGTAACAAATTTTTATATTGAGGTGATTTTTTGGACCTTAAAGCTATGGTTAAAAGTTTGGAAAATTGTGACTGCGGGCGGGCACACGAAACCGATGTGCGGGCAGTCTATTGCGGCCCCAACATAACAGCCGAGGCAGGGCGTATTTTAAAGAGCGAAAACTTCCCCACTTCCCTGCTCCTGGTAGCCGACCAAAACACTTTAAGGGCATCCCGCGGGCTCCTGCCCGCACTGAGAGCTTCGGGCTTTCTTGTAAAGCAGCAAGTTTTTGAAGACATGCGCACGGCCGACATGGAAGATGTGGACTTGGTTGCCTCCTTGTCCGCAGGCCTTGACGCTATTCTTTCGGTGGGCAGCGGTTCATTAAACGATATCTGCCGCCTGGCTGCCTTTAAGGCCGACAAGGCCTTTGCCATTTATGCCACCGCCCCTTCCATGGACGGCTTTGCCTCGGATTCCGCCCCCATAACCACCGGTAATTTTAAATTTTCACACCCGGCCAAGCAACCGTCGGTGATTATGGCCGACACCAAGGTTTTAGCCGCTTCCCCCGCTGAGCTCAAGGCGGCCGGATTCGGTGACATGATAGGCAAATTTATAGGTTTGGCCGACTGGCGCATTTCAAACCTTTTGACCGGGGAGTATTATTGCCCCAAAATTGCCGCCTTAACAGAAGAAGCCTTGAGGCGTCTTCTACCGCTTGCCCATAAAGTTCAAGATAATGACGAAAAAACAGCGGGCGAAATTTTTGAAGCCCTGGTTCTCACCGGCCTGGCCATGGGCTTTGCCAAAAGCGTCCGCCCCGCTTCGGGTGCGGAGCATGTTATATCACATTTTTGGGAGGTAAAAAAACTGCAAGAAGGCAAACTGTCCGACTTTCACGGTAAAAAAGTGGGGCTTGCCACCCTGCTTCTCAATAAAATGTATCTTCAAGCTGCCGGGGTAAGTCAAATCAAGCCACAGCCCGAAAACCTTGACATGGATGAAATTTTAAGCGTCTACGGTGAGGGCCTTACCGACGATGTTATAAAAGCCAACACACCCTCTGTAACCCAAGGTATTACTCCCGAACTTTTATCCGAACACTGGGAGGATATCAGGAATATCTTGCTTAAAACCCTGCCGCCCCAAGATGAGCTTGTAAGGCTTATGCAGAGCGCCGGCCTGCCCCTTAGGGTGGAAGAAATCGCTGTGGACAGGGACTTGCGTGACAAGGCTATAAGGTACAGCCCCTTCATGCGCCAACGCTTGACCCTCTTGCGACTTTGGCCCATGTTAGGCTTTGAATATGGGATTGATTAATTCATACTATTATGCTATGCTTTGATAGAATCCTAATATGTTAAAGGGGTGCTTAATATGAACAAGTATTTACTTATGGCGATCGTGGCAGTTTTGGCCTTGGTGCTGGTCATGGGCTTGGCCGCCTGTTCCGGCAAAGCCGAGGTTAGAGATCCTTCGCAAACCGCCGCCGGTGTCGCCTATAAAAAAATCTCGGCCCAAGAAGCCAAGAGCCTGATTGACCAAGGTAACCTTATTTTGCTTGACACCAGAACCCAGGCCGAGTTTGACGCAGGCCATATCCCGGGCGCTATACTCTTGCCCGAATATGAAATTGCACAAAAGGCCGCCACACTTCTACCCGACAAGGACGCTAAAATTTTAGTCTACTGCCGCAGCGGCCGCCGAAGTGCCATAGCTGCCAAGGAACTCTTAGCAATGGGCTACACCGATGTGTCGGATTTTGGCGGCATAATAGATTGGCCCTATGATATTGTAACTTAAAGGAGTGTCAGGCATGAAAACCTTATTTGTATGTTATCCTCGCTGTTCAACCTGCCGCAAGGCAAGAAATTATCTTGAAGCCTTGGGTGAAGATTTTGAAGAGCGGGACATTAAGGAAGAAAATCCGACAGAAGAAGAGCTTCGCGCTTGGGTGGCTGAGAGCGGACTTCCCCTCAAACGCTTCTTTAACACCAGCGGCCAAATTTACAGGTCCCTGGGCCTGGCTAAAAAATTGCCCGACATGAGCGAAGATGAAATGTTTGCTCTTTTGGCCGATGACGGTATGCTGGTCAAGCGGCCCATTGCCGTGAAGGGCGATAAGGTTGTGGTGGCTTTTAAAGAAGAAGAGTGGGACCAAGTTTTTAAATAAGACTATAATATTTTCAGCCCCTTGCCTGGCGGCAGGGGGCTGATTTTTCTTTAAACTTGCACTATTTTCGCCTTCGCTTCTTCCCAAACAAATCCCTGTCCAAGAAAAGATAGAAGACCAGCATAACAATAAAGGCTATGGGGGCCAAGATGAATATTTGGTTGACCCCTTCAATGGTAAAGGGCAGGCCCGAATGTAAGAAAATATAGTCCGTGTTTTTAAGGCCTAAAAGCTTGGGCAGGTATTCGCTGTTAAACAAGTGGACAAAGAGACCCAGTATTGACAGAAAGTAACCTTTGAGGCGGGGTTTGTAATTTTCCGTAAAATATTCAAACACGGGTATAAAAATAATGCCCGCATGCTGCAAAATACTTTTTAAAATGGGGAAGTTCAGATATTGGTTGGTGAAGATTTCTTCCGGATAGACAAAGGTAATAAGCCCGCCTATAAAGGCAAAAACATAAAACATTTCTTTCAGGGTCTTGTTTTTACTCAAGGCAATAATAGGTACCAAGATGCCTGCTATATTGCAAGGGTAGAAGGGATAGAGTTCCTGCCAGCCCACTCCCCTTTTAATATAGATAATCCGCCAAAAAATTTCAAAGACCAGAAAAAACACGGAGGCCGTGAAGATAATAAGCCTTTGGGCTTTCTTGGGCATCCTCTTGCCGGCCAGTGAAAATACAATCAGGCTCAAGAGCAAGATAATAACAGCGGACAGATGAACTTTTCCGTAAGCAAAGTCGCCCACAACCCCGCCTTCGCCTGTCCAAAAATTAAAAGTCATAATTTTACCCCCTATCCTTGAATTTAACTTAATAATAAACCTTTTTGCCACCCTTTGTCAATCACAATCGTACAGGGCAAAGCGCCTTATATTTACGAGACCTTGGCATTCGGTTATCTTAAGGCGGACGGCATGGGCCTTAAGGGAATCAAAGCGTTCTATCCTTTTATGCCCTATACAGGTCCCTTGGCAAATCACCTGAAATTCACCGGCGATTTCTGCCTCTATAAGGTAGCCTCTCACCCTTTCACCCTTGCTTAAATCTTCCATGATTATGGCATGGTTGACGGTCTTGGCTTCTTCAAAATAAAAGCTGATTTCAAAACCTTCACCGCCGGCTTGGGCTATGGGCTTTTTAAACTTTTCACGCAAAGCCTTACCTAATTCGGCAAAGCGTTCAAAGTCCGCTTGCGGAACCAGCCCTCTGTCGTCTATAACCATACCTAAAAGCAGGTTGCTGTTGCGGCCGACGGAAGTATAGTATCTGTCCATAAGCTCATCCAATTCAAAAAGCATATGGTCTTGGCCCGACTTCCAAAACCAGCCGCCGCCGTTTGACTCGGGTTTTCTGTTGGGCATGTCACTTTCGGCCGGTGCCCAAAGCGCCCCTATCGGGTTGCCCGCACCGTGGGCTGCGCCCGGGTTTTCCACGCCCGTGTCGTCTTTTAAGATATCTGCCCTGCTCCAGCAGGGGTAGGGCGCGCGGCCGTCTTCATTGCCCACCCAGCGCACAAGGGAAGGGAAATCAGGCGGGCCTTGAAAGCAGACCGCATTGGGCTGGTGTTTTTTTAAGAGCGGGGTCAAATTCGGCCCGCCCTGCTCGGGCGGCAGGGCTCCGCCGTCAAACCAAATTTCAAAAAGCTCACCGTAATTTGACCAAAGTTCCGTAATTTGCTCAATAACAATCCTATTATAATTTTCTTGCTCACCGGGGTCGCCGGACAAAACCTTGCCGGGATTGTCAACTTTCAGGTAGCCGTTTGCCGATACCGAATAGTAGAGGCCGGGCCTTATATCATATTTTTTGCAAGACTCTATAAAGTCACCCACAATGTCCCCCTTGCCGTCTCGCCAGGGGGAATTTTTGACCGAATATTCGTGTGCTCGGGTCGGCCAGAGGCAAAAGCCCGTGCAGTGTTTGGCCACCAAGACGGCATATTGGGCCCCCATGGCGGCAGCCGTCTCAAGCCATTGGTCGGTATCAAGCTCGGTGGGATTAAAAATTTTAGGGTCAAGGGGGCTGTCAAAATTTTCACGCCACTCAAAGCCCGGGGCAAAAACCGGGATATCATAATGAATGAGCACGCCAAGCTCGGCGTCTGCCCAAGCAAGCTGTTGTTTTGTGGGTATGGGGTTTATGCTTATGCCACTACTCATATAATCCTCAATCACAGGCAAACCTTGCCTATTCACCGGGCACGGGGCCCAAATCGATTTGGTCGGTCAACTCCACACAAAGTTCTTCGGCCTTGTCAAGCTCAAAAATAATCAGCTCGTTTTGACCTTCTTTCAGTAAGGCTGCGGGGATATAAAGGGTTTTTTGGGGACCTGCCGGGGTCCAGTAGCGGCCCAAGTTAAAGCCGTTAATCCAAACTTGGCCCTTGGTCAATTGGTCGCAGCGCAAGAAGGTGTCTGCCGGTTCATCAACTTCAAAGTTACCCTTGAGGAAGACGGGGCCGTCGTACTTACCTGCCTCGCAGGGGGCAAATTCGATTTTTTCCGTGTTGTCCAGTTCCAAGTTATAGGTTTCCCAACCGAATTGCTTTTGGCCGTCAACGGTAACATAGTCGGTAATACCCTTGAAATCCTTCATATATTGGCCAAAGTTTACACGACCCATGTTTTCGACTAAAATTTCAAGCTTGGTATCACCGTCTTCAAAAACATAGTCGACCTGCCTGTCTTCGTCTTCATCGTTGCGGTAAATTATGCCCTCGCGCTTTCCGTCTAAAAAGACATGGGCGCGGTCGTGAACATCAAAAAGTTCAACTATGGCCTTACCCATGGGCCTTACCTTGCTGCGGTAGAGGATGAAGCCGTAGTTTTGTGAAAAATATTCCATGGGCTTGATGGCCGCCGTCACTTTGGGTTCACCCGCCAAGTTTTCAACCTGTGAGAAAAATTCGGCGCAGTGGGTCAATTCAACCTTGCCGAAGGCCGTGGTTTTGGGTGGCTCGGGTAACTCTAAAGCAGGCAGGGGGCCTATGTATTTTTCAATCAAATCACGAAGGACAAAATATTTTTTAGTCGGATTCCCCTGTTCGTCCAAACCGCAGTCATAGTCATAGCTTGTAATGTCCGGCTGGTAGAAGGTGCCCAAGGTATTGGCCCCGTTCATGTAACCGAAAGTGGTACCGCCGTGGAACATATAAAGGTTGAAAGAAGCCCCCATCTTAAGCAGGCCTTCGGCACCCAGGGCAAAATTCTTAAGAGCCTGCTCGCCCGCATGGTGGTGTTCGCCCCAGTGGTCGAACCAGCCCATCCAGAACTCACCGCACATTATGTGCTTATCGGGCTGCATGGCCAGGAGGTTGTCAAAGGTATTGGTCGGGTCGGTGTTTACAAAGTTTATAACCTTATAAACATCGGGCAGGGTGCCGCCCGTCAAATGCATGCGGGACTCACCGTCGGAAGTGAAGAGGGGCACATCAATGCCGTTTTTGATCATTTCTTCTTGCAAAAAGCGCAGGTAGCGCGAATCGTTACCGTAGGTACCGTACTCATTTTCAATCTGCATCATAAGCACGGGGCCGCCCTTGGTGCATTGGTATTTAACCAAACGCGGTAAAAGTTCTTTAAAGTAAGCGCTGATTTTGCCCATGTAATATTCGTCATAGCAGCGCAGTTCGATGCTTTCGTTTTTCAAAAGCCAGGCCGGGAAGCCGCCGAATTCCCATTCGGCACAGATATAGGGGGAAGGCCTGACTATAACATGCAAGCCCACCTTGGCGGCGGTTTCGATAAAACGCTCAATATCGCATAGACCTTCAAAGTTAAACTCACCTTCACGCGGTTCGTGCATATTCCAAGGCACATAGGTTTCAACCGTGTTGAGGCCCACTTGCTTGATTTTGATCAGCCTGTCTTCCCAATATTCGGGCAGGGTTCTAAAATAATGCATAGCACCGGAGAGCACCTTTAAGGGTTGCCCGTCCAAGAAAAAAGAATCTTTTCCGATTTCAAATTTTGCCATGTTTTTACCTCACTGTTTTATTTTTGTTTAGATGGTCACATCAACCGCCCGGGTCAAGTCCCCTTCACCCAGGGCGGATTTTATCGCATTAAAGTCATCGGCTATGGATTTTACAAAGACGCTGATATCAGAGCTCCAAATCACAATACCCATGCCCTTTTTTGCCCATTGGATTTGCTTGTCTATCCCGCCGGAATAGTGGTTGCCTATCCCCTTCTTGTGGCGGTTGCAGGCGTCAATTATTTTTTCAACATACTCTTCAAATTCGGGGTTGTCATATTCTTCCGGTATCCCCATGTTAATAGACAAATCGTGGGGGCCTATGAAAACGGCATCAACTTCCGGCAGGCTCAAGAGTTCGTCCAACCTGTCAACGGCTACCTTACTTTCAATGTTTAAGATTAAAAGATTACCCTTGTTGTAGTCTGCCAAATAATCCTTTTCCTTTTGGCTGAGCTCTTCCTCGCCGTCCAAAACCCTGCGCAAACGCTCACCCTTGAGCGGCCTGTATTTTACAGCCCCGATCAAGGTCTTAATTTCTTCCACCGATTCAAGGTAGGGCGAAACTATACCCACGGCCCCGTCTTCAATGGCTGCAAAGGCCTCATAGGCACAGCAGAAGGGAATGCGGACTATGGGGGCTAAATTTTGGGCCTTGAAGCTCTCACACATGAAGGCTCTGGTAGAACGGTCGATGGGCGCATGTTCGGAGTCTATAAAGACAAAGTCCACACCCGTGTTTTTAACCTGCCCCACCCACTTGGGCGAGGTGGACATAACCAAGGTTCCGTAAACTCGGCTGTTGTTTTCAAAGGCCTTCTTCAGCTCAAACTGATCCATAAACAAGCCCCCCTATTTTATAAATTAATCGATACAAGGTTAGCATAAAAACACTGCCTTTGCAATAAAAAACGGGCACAAGATAAGCCCCCTCTTGCCCTTGAATAAAAAACATGCAAGCGTTACAATATTTACAGTTGAAAAAGAAAGGTTGGGTAACTTTGCAAGAAAATATGTCAGATTTTTCCAAGGCTTTTTTATTGCTTGATAAAAACCCTCCCGCTTTGGTTCTCAAGGCGGCCGAGATTTTAAAGCAAAGGGTTTTTGAAAACACAGGCTTGGCGCTTGACCTTTTAAGGGAAAGGCCCGCCGACCCCGCCCCCTATATTTACCTGGGGCTTGGCCTTGATGCCTGCCCGGCCCTAAAGCCTGCCCTTGAAGCCCTTGAAAAACCCGCCGCCGAAGGTTACCGTATAGCCCTTGACGGCAGCCAAGAACCCTATGCCTGCGCCCTAATCGGGGCCGACGAGCGTGGGGTTCTTTTTGCCATGGGTAAGCTTTTGCGCTTGATGAGTTTCGGGCAAGGCAGCTTGGAACTGCCGGCTCGGCTTAATATCAGCCAAAGCCCGGCATCCGCATTTCGCGGCCACCAGTTGGCTTACAGGCCCAAAACCAATGCCTATGACGCCTGGACACCTGAAATCTATGACCGCTATATTCAAGACCTGGCCATCTTCGGCAATAATATAGTTGAAATTTTGCCCCCCGGCACTGATGATGACGATACTAACATCCTAATGAAATATGAACCCTTGGACATGATGCAAAGGCTGTCAAAAATTATTCATTCCTACGGCATGGATGTCAGCGTCTGGTACCCCAACATGTTCCCGGAAGATATTGACGAAAAGGGGCTTTTGGAAGAGGATGAAAAACGCCGTCGGGTCTTTTCAAGTTTGGGCCATATAGACCACATCTTTATCCCGGGCGGTGACCCAGGCCGGCTCTTCCCCAAAAAGCTTTTTGAAACGGCAGAGCGTTTTATTAAAATCGCAAGGGAATATCATCCCCGGGTCAAGCTCTGGATTTCCCCCCAGTCCCGCTACCCAAGCCGGGCCTGGAGCAATGAATTCTTTGCCCAAGTTGCCCAAGAACCCAATTGGTTGGACGGGGTCTGTTTTGCCCCCTGGACCCGTGACGACATAAAAACCCTGCGGGCAAACACGCCCGAGCGCTATGCCCTGCGCAATTACCCCGACATGTGCCACAGCCTGCGCTGCCAATACCCCGTCCCCAAATGGAATATCTACCAGGCCTTCACCCTGGGCCGTGAATTTGTAAACCCCCGCCCCCTGGATCAAAATAACATCCATAATATATTCAAAAAATATAATGACGGTTCCGTCTGCTATTCCGAAGGGATCAATGACGACCTTAATAAGTTTATTTGGCTGGACCAAGAATGGGACCCCGAAACCAAGGCCTCCCAAACCCTCAAGGACTACGCCCGTGTCTTCATAAGTTGCCAATATGAAGATGAAATAGCCCGCGGCCTTTTGATGTTGGAAGAAAACTTGCGGGGTGATTTTAAAACCAACCCTTCAATCAAGAAGGCCTATGAGCTTTGGCTGGGCTTGGAAGAAGATTTGGGCGAAAAAATCAAAAACAATTACCGCTTCAAGCTCCACTTACTGCGGGCCCTCTATGATTATTACCAACAAGGCCGGCTACCCCTTGAAGAAGCAAGGGAAGAGGAAGCCCTGGCCTTCTTGAAAAACACGGACTTATCCTTGGAAGAGCAAGTAAAGGCCGCCCGTGAAGTTTTATTAAGCGCCAAAAACAAGAGCCACCTACCCCAACTTGCGGCAAAAATAAACAAGCTGGCGGACGAGCTTTTTGAGCTTATAGGTGCCCAACTGACCGTCAGCCGCCACCATGCGGCATCATTTGACCGCGGGGCCTTTGTGGAAGCACTTGAAATCCCCCTCAATGACAGGCGCTACATTTTGGCACAATTAGAAAAAGCCATGGAGCTGCCGACCAAGGACGAAGCGGAAAAATATATAAAAGATAAAATTTTAGAAAGAACCGACCCCTATGAAGGCGGTTTTTATGACAATTTCGGAACCCTCGAAAGTTTTGACCGCCTTGAAAACCATGACAACTATTTTGATGACCCCGGCTTTTTTAAAACACCCCTTGCGGCCTATATCATGCCCACACCCCATGACCAAGACGATTGGCGCAATGTCCCCCTGGCCTGGCGCCACGGTGTTTCCATCCTTTACCAAGAGCCGCTCATAATCCGCTATGAGGGCCTGGACCCTGAAAAATCCTATAGCATCTACACTGTTTACGCCCCTTATAGGCCCATCCGTGTGCGCCTGCATGCCGGGGAAAAGGCTCAAGTAAAAATCCACGATGAAGTGTTTGTTGAAAAGGAATTTGTATCGGTCACCAATGACCTGCCCCCTGCCGCCTATACAGACGGCAAGCTCAAACTAACCTTCACCGTCCCCGACGGTGACAGGGGCCCCAATGTTTCGGAAATTCTTATCAGAAAAAAATATAAATCTATTGTTTGGAAGGGATGTTGATTTTATGAAAAGGTTTCTATCGCTTCTTCTGGCCTTCTGCCTCCCTCTCACGCTTGTTGCCCCCGCCACGGCCCTGACCGCCGACAGCCCCGCCCTTTTGCAGGTTTACGGCAACAATATGCTTTTTGCGGCCGACAAGCCTATTATCCTTGCCGGCTATTCAAGCCCCGGCAAAAAGATCAGCGCCAAGCTCAAGCTCAATGGAAACCTTGTAAGAAGCGGGGAAGTCACTGTCCCCGTCGACGGCCTTTTCATCTTGGAAATGGAAAGCCTGCCGGGTTCCTACAACGAATATGATCTTTTTCTTTATGAAAACGGCCTGGAATTCGAGCACTTGACCGGTGTGGTTTTCGGCGCCCTCTGGCTGGCAAGCGGGCAATCCAACATGCAGTATAGCTTGAGCGCTACTTATGAAGGTTATGCCCTTTCCAAAACAGGCGGTCAAGATGACTTCATCCGTGCCCTTCAGGTCCCCTCCTTCCCCAAGTATCAAGGTTCGGCCGAACTCTTACCCTACCGGGCCCTTGAAGATATTGAAGACGCCTTCTGGTGCAAGGGCACCCAAACAGACAGCATTTTGGGCATCAGTGCCGTGGCCTATTCCTTTGCAGAAGTTTTACGCCAAGAGTTGGACATGCCCGTGGGTATCCTCAATTCTTCCCTGGGCGGCTCTTCCATCTTTTCCTGGCTTTCGCGGGAGGCTCTGGAATCAAAGCCGACCCTGATCAGGCACCTCAAAGGCAGGAATCGCTACATAAAAGAGGCCGATTGGTATAACCGTGAATTTAACCCCTATGTTGACATGACCGCAAACTTTAATAAAAAAAGGCTCTATACTAAATGTTGGGGTACAACAAATAGAGCTTTCAAAAAAAGATAAAAAAATGAGAGCATATTTGATAGAAATCCGATAAAATGGGATTGTAAAGAAACCATAAATCGGAGGTAA
>JAAYSC010000007.1 GCA_012524025.1 Clostridiales bacterium
AACTGAAATGGTATAATTTCTGCATGAAGACTCGACTCCTTTTTTGGGAGGTATTTGTTTTGACGTAGAACATTGTACCACCAAAGGTTTCGGGTCTTCAACTTTCATTTAAGTTTACAGTACGATAGTTTTATGAAGGAGAATGCATTATGAAATCAGCAACTTTACAATTGGAAACCCTGGTTTGCCCTTCCTGTTCGCAAAAAATTGAAGCCGCCCTTAAAAATTTGGACGGCGTGCAAAAAGACACGGTCACTGTGTCCTTTTCAAGCAGCAGGGCTCGCTTTGATTTTGATGAAAGCACCCTTGATATCAAAGAGGCCGAAAAGGCCGTCGGCAAGGTGGGTTTTGAGGTTTTGAAGACGAGGGTGAAGTAGAAAAGGCCTTCGGCCGCAAAGTGCGCCTGTCGGCGCGCGAAGCAGTGGCAAAGCGGTAGCGAAGCGGTCGGAGATGTGCTCGTAGGGGTAGGCCCCCGTGCCTACCCGTTTAAATCCGCAACCCCCGCCCTGCGGGCACCCCCTTCTCGGAAGGGGGCAAGTCGTGCTTGCCGGCGGCAATCTTTTTTCCGGGCAACCACAGGGGAGGTGCCCCTACCGAAATTTTCCATTTGTCTTTGCCATTTCCAATTTGGCGGCCATGCCGCCCACGGCTTGAAGGCAGCTTGCGCCTTTTTTATCCTCTTGTTTTTTGTGCTACACTGTGTTACAATGGTTTCAAGAAAGGGTGATATGAATGTCTACAATTACCGTTAGGTTAAACAGCGAGGAAAAAAAGCTTTACACAGAGTATGCCAAATTTAAAAATATTCCTTTATCAACTTTATTGAAAAAAGCGATTGAAGAAAAAATTGAAAATGAGCTTGATTTAGAATCCATTTCGGCTTATGAAGAAAGAAAAGCAAGAAATGAAATAGAACTTCTTAGTCTTGGCGAAATTAAGAAAAGGCTGGAATCTTAAAAATGTATCATGTTTTTTTTGAAAAAAATGCCGAAAAATATTTACGCAAGATGGACCCGACTCAACAAAAAATTCTAATTGCTTGGGTTGCCAAAAACTTGGAAAATACTAAAAATCCCCGAGCACACGGTCAACCGCTTAAAGGTGTTTTAAAGGATTATTGGCGCTACAGGGTTGGGGATTATAGGCTGATTGCTGAAATTGATGATAATGAAATACGCATAATCATAATTAAAATTGGGCATAGAAGAGATATTTATGGTTAGAAGGCAGGAGGGCACAACCTGCGGTTGCGGTGAAGGTGGGCTGGGCCCACGCTTATGGGCGGCCGAGGCGACGGCAAGGCTGCCGAATTGAAAATTGCAAATTGAAAATGGAAAATTTGGTAGGGGCAATCCGCCAAATTGCAAATTGCAAGTAACAAATGGTGCCGATGGCAGAAAGGCAACCTGCGGTTGCGGTGAAGGTGGGCTGGGCCCACGCTTATGGGCGGCCGAGGCGACGGCAAGGCCGCCGAATAGAAAATTGCAAATTGCAAATGATAAATGATGCCTTCGGCAATCCCCGTGCGGAACGACACAGAGGTCGTTCTCTACCGCCGAAAAATTATACCGGGCAACCACAGGGGGGCCCTACCGTCCGGATATTACCAAACAGCATCTCCTATCGTTAAGCGTGTCGCTTGCGACACCTTAAGCTATTGTTAAGCGCAAAACGGAGTTTTGCCTTAAACGCAGCCGCAGGCTGCCTTTAGATATTATCGTAAGTAAACTCTTTCCAAATATATTTGACGCCATATTCTTTGAATAAATTTTCTACATAGTTTTTTGTATAATCCAAGTTTTCCTGCATGGCTTTAGTTACTTTAAAATCTTCCATGCCCGCGCTCATTATGATGCCATAATGTCTTTCCGGGTCTTCAGCTATTTTACCCGCATAAAGGGCCATCATTTCCCATTGAAAGGAAAACCTGTCAAGCTCCTCGGTAGACATTTCCTCCAGGACGGTAGCGAGGATTGCTTCATATTCCTCTATGTTTTCCGCCAAGAGTAAAATACTTGCCGCAGATTTAGCCTGGTTAAGAGATGAGCCCGCTGTGCCGTAAACGGTTGATTTAACCTCATAAACATACTTCCTAACAAGTGCTTCTTCCTCATCTACCTCTTGAGATTCTTCTTCAGATGTAAGATCATAATCGCTTTGGCTCGAAATTTCATAATTATTGTCGGATATGCTATGGGATGGAGATTTTTCAAATATTTTCACAAAATATTTGAGCGAAAAGGCCAAGGTAATAACTGCCAATAATGCTGCTATGACAATAACAGTTTGTGATTTTTTCAAATAAGTCACTCCTTCCAATCTTGACGAAATAAATAATTAATGTTATTCTAACCTATTTTCTAAAAAAAGTAAAAACCAGAGCCCCGATGATTTCTCACCGGAGCTCTGGTTTTTTGTTTTAAACTACTGTACTACATTCACCGTTACTTTCTTAATAGCATCATACTTACCGTAAGAGTTCTGGTTTTTGACCAGTACCATTATGTCATAGGTTCCGGCCTTGCGTGGAGTCCAGAGACATTCTTGGTTGGCAGAGTAGTTTTGAAGTGTGCGTGTTTTCATAAACTCATCGTGTACATAGAACTTGTAGAGCAAGTCTTCACTGTTTGAGCTGGTGGCATTGGCACTTACAACAATCGGCACACGAGCCTTAACGGAGCTGCTGCCTAATTCGATTGAAATGTCAACACCTTCCGCCATGGGCTCACCCGTGTAAGTGATGGTAAGGCTTATGGATTTATGAACCTCATAAGAACCTGCGTCCTCGCCCTTGGCCCTGACTTCAATGTTGTAAA
>JAAYSC010000008.1 GCA_012524025.1 Clostridiales bacterium
AATCATCTTGCATACACCTCAGTTCGTGTTTTTTCGCAAATTCATTGTACTGATTCTTTGTATGCAAGGGAAGTGGTTCGCGCCATTTCCCTTTATTTTTTGCCAATGATAATTTTACACTAAGAAGCCTATTATTTGACATAAAAGGTTGGCTGTTGCATACTTCTAATATGAAAGTGTCATTAACTTGCAGCAGTCGTTTTAGGGGAGGTTTTTATGAACAAGCTTGACTTTGATTTTGGCAAACTTGAACTTATTATTGAAGATGGCAGGGCTTTTTTATGGGGCGGGAGTGTGGGCGGCGAAAAATGCCTGCACGAGTTCCCGGATTATTATTGCCAAGACCCCTATCTGTTTTTAGATAAAGACGAGGGGCTTTTTATCTTTTACACGGCCCTACACGGTTTGGATGTAGACACGGCCCAAATAATGGCCGCCTATGCCCCAAAGGGGGGCTACGGTGCCGACTTTATAAACTTTGCCTGGTATGACGGCCTCTACCCCCGTTTGGGCGGCAGCTTCACCCCGGAGCGTTCAAGCCCCGGGGTTATTGAAGAAAGCGATGAGTTCAGCCCGCTTTTGGTCAAAAGATATGAGGCTGTCGGCCAAATCCTTGCCCAAAATGAAGGCTTTGACGCTGGTGCTTTTGAAGCCTATATTGAAGAAAAAAGGCAGCTTGCTCTGGGGCAGCTTTACGGTATAAAAATATCGGAAAATCATTACCCCTTTGCCCGTAGGGTGGGCTTTTCCCTCAAGGGTTCGCCCTTGCAAACAGAATATGAGGGTAAAAGCACACTCATATTACCGGTCTATTCCGAAATTTTTAATTTGGTAATCTTACTTTATTCTTTTGACGGGGGCCTCAATTTTGACAGCCGCGATTATATTGTCTGTTCTTTGGGTGAGGGTGATGCCTTGGTGCTTGAAGAAAGCGGCGGTGGAATCAATATGTCAATTGATGCAAGCGGCGATTATCATCCTCTGGGGCGGACCGACAATTTGGGCGAAAGCTGGGAGATATTATATGACGCTCGGCGCTTTGTCCCCACAAGCGGTGTGGGATCCAAGGTTTTGAAAGAAAAAAAATGGTACTTCAAAAACAAAATTAAAATTTTTGGCAAACCCGCTCCCGTCAAGTGTTTTAAACTTATTAAAAATTTGGCGGCCTCCGAAGGTATTTTTGATTTCACCCCCAAGAACAAAAGGGTTAAAGAGCCGGTGCCCTTCAGCCCCGGGCCGGTAGAAGGGCTGGTAGGTTATGAGACCCCGGTCATTGAAGATATATTCCCGCCTATCAAAGAACACACCCACGGGTCGGGGATTGTGGCCTTTGCCGACGGCGAACTTTTGTGCGTGTGGTTTCAGGCAGACGGTGAACGCAAGGCCAATGACGGCAGAATTTTGGCTGCAAGAAAACCGGCGGGTAAGACTTGGCAAGAGCCCTTTGTTATAGCCGATGTTGCCGGCCTTGCCGATTGTAATCCCACCGTTTATCTGGATAAAAACGAAAGGCTCTGGCTTTTCTGGTACCCGGTCCTGTCCAACGCTTGGGAAACATCCCAACCAAAATATCTTTACGCAGAAAAAGGCTTTTACGAATACGCCCGAGGCTACGAAACTTTGCCCCAATGGTCGGGTAGCGGCCTATTAAAACCCGGCCGTCCCGAAGATTTGCAAGGCCGGGCCTTGTGCTTTGAAAAGGGGGCCTATGTTTATGGGGAGCCAAACGGTGAATGCCGTTATATTACGCCGAAACAGTTTAAGAAAAACCCCTTACCCCCTCGTGAATATGTAAAATTTGAAGACAGATATATAACCGACCCCTTTGTTGTGGCCCTGCGAAACTCCAATCTGGAAATGATCGACTATGTCCGTGACGGGCGAAAATATGCCGGGCTGACCCCGCTTGTGGAAGCCTATCTTTGGTGGGAATCCGAGCGGGTTTGCAGGTATGCGGCGGGTGTTGACTCGGCCTATAAAAAATGGAAGCCCATAAAAAGATTTTTGGGATGGCAAACAAAAAACAAGCCCATTGAATTTGAATATGAAGGCAAAAACCGCCTGCTTTTACCCCTCTATACGGACGGCATCCATTGTTCACTGGCTGCTTACACGGATGACGGCGGAAAAACTTGGGGCTATTCACTGCCTTTTGTTTCAATCGCACCCGAACAGGCGGCCAATGTTTTTCAAAAAGACGGAAAGCTGCGCTCTTATTTCAGAAACAGTGAGCCGGCTAAAAGAGTGGTCAGTTTTGAATCGGCGGACGGGGGCGCAAGTTTTGGTAATGTGAAACATGAAGATGCCTTGCTCCATGAGGGCGGCTTTGACATGGTGGAGCTCAAAAACGGGCACTGGCTCATGTCCATAACCCAAAAACACATAGCCAAAGGGGTCAGAAGCGGCAACCGTTCACACTTGAGCTTGGCCCTTTCGACGGATGAAGGGAAGTCCTGGACCTTAACACCTCTGGAATTTGATGCAGGGGGTTTGCACGATTTCCACTATTCGGCTATTACACAAGGAGCAAACGGTGATATCTTCGTCAGCTACAGCTATGATGATGAAAAGGGCCTAAATAATATTCGCTCTGCCCATATCAAGAAAATATAGTGGATATATAAAAACAGCACCCCTGTAAAGTTAAATCACTTTACAGGGGTGTTTGAACTTTTAAAGAGTTATCTTATGATTTGTTAAGGCTTACATATCTTTCATAGCCTTAAAGAGGCCGCCGGCGTCAATAATTTTTTGCAAGGCTTCGGGGAAGGGGGGGAAGTCTGCCGTTTCACCCTTGGTCAGGTTGGTGATTTTACCTTGGCTCAAATCAACTTCAAGCTCATCGCCTTCATCAAATTCGGCGTCCGTTTCAATTATGGGTAAACCGGTGTTGATGGAGTTGCGGTAGAAAATGCGGGCGAAAGATTTGGCTATAACACAAGCTATGCCCGAATATTTTATGGCGATGGGTGCATGCTCGCGCGAAGAGCCGCTGCCGAAGTTGCTGCCGGCCACAATGAAGTCACCGGGATTTACTTTTTTGCTAAAGTCCTTGTCCAAATCTTCCATACAGTGTGATGCCAATTCTTTGGGGTCGGAAGTGTTGAGGTAGCGGGCGGGGATTATAACATCGGTGTCAACATTGTCACCGTATTTTATAACTTTACCTTTTAAAACCATATGTCATCTGTCCTTTCTTATAAGTCGTAGGGTGAGGCAATTTTACCCGCCAGGGCCGAAGCGGCTGCAACAGCCGGGCTTGCCAAATATACTTCGCTGCCGGGGTGACCCATGCGGCCGACAAAGTTTCTGTTAGTGGTGGAAACGCAGCGCTCGCCGTCGGCCAAAATACCCATATGACCGCCCAGGCAGGGCCCGCAGGTGGGGGCGGAAACAGCGCAACCGGCGTCGACAAAGATATCAAAGAGGCCTAATTTCATGGCATCTTTCCAAATTTTTTGGGTGGCCGGTATCATAAGTACGCGCACGCCCTTGGCAACTTTTTTACCCTTTAAAATCTCAGCGGCTGCGACAAAGTCCGATAAACGGCCGTTGGTGCAAGAGCCGATTACAACCTGGTCAATTTCAATGTCGCCAAACTCATCAAAGGTTTTAACATTTTCGGGCAGGTGGGGGAAGGCCACGCAGGGCTCAATTTTGCTCAAGTCAATTTCCATCACGCTGTCATAAAGAGCGTCTTCATCTGCCTCATAAATCTTGGGCTCTTTGGCACCGGCTTCCTTGAAAAATTCTAAAGTTTTTTCGTCAACCGGGAAGAAACCGTTTTTGGCACCGGCTTCAATGGCCATGTTGCAGATGGTCAGGCGGTCGTCCATGCTCAAATGCCCAACACCGTCGCCCGAATATTCCATGGATTTGTAAAGGGCGCCGTCAACGCCGATTTTACCTATAATATGCAAAATAATATCCTTACCGGATACCCATTTTTTAGGCTTACCCTTGAGGACTATGGAAATAGCCGAGGGTACTCGCAACCAAGCCCTGCCGTAAGCCATGCCCACGGCCATGTCTGTTGAACCCACGCCGGTTGAGAAGGCACCCAGGGCACCGTAAGTGCAGGTATGGCTGTCCGCACCGATAACCAGGTCGCCGCCCGTTACCATGCCCCTTTCGGGCAAGAGGGCGTGTTCGACACCGACTTCACCGGTGTCAAAAAAGTTTACAATACCCTTTTCATTGGCAAAATCGCGGACCAACTTACATTGTTCGGCGGCCTTAATGTCTTTGTTGGGTGTGAAATGGTCCATAACCAGAGCCACACGCTCACGGTCAAAAATGTTTTCACAACCGGCCCTGCGGTATTCATTGATGGCAACGGGCGCTGTTATATCATTGGCCAGGACCAAGTCCAAATCAGCCATGATCATATCACCCGCGGCCACGCTTTCCTTACCGCAGTGGGCGGCCAAGATTTTTTGTGTTGCGGTCATACTCATGAGGCATCCTCTTCTTTCTTATTTAAAATATATTCTATTGAATCAACCAAGGCCTGCCAACTGGCGGCGATGATATCGGTTGAAACGCCTACGGTGGTCCAGCTTTGGCTGCCGTCCGTGCTTTCAATCAAGACCCTGACCTTGGCGGCGGAAGCCTGTTCGGCAGTCAAAACACGCACCTTATAGTCGGTCAGGTGAATTTTATCAAGCTCCGGGTAAAAAACGCTCAGGGCCTTGCGCAGGGCCTTGTCCAAGGCGTTGACCGGCCCGTTACCCATGGCGGCTGCGGTTTCAACCTTGCCGCCGACTTCAATACTGAGCATGGCCGAAGCGCTTTTGTCACCGCTGGGGAAGGGGTATTCGCCGCTGGTGCGGTACATGCAGAGCCTGAAATGCGGTTTGAAACGGCCGATGGTTGAAAGGACCATAAGTTCAAAACTGGCATCTGCCGATTCAAACTGGTAACCTTCGTGCTCCAGTTGCTTCAAGCGGGCAACTATTTTGGCTGTTTCGGGTGAATCCTTATCATATTCGGGCGCCAGAGCCGCAAGTTTGGCCAAAACCGTGGTTCGGCCCGAAACCTCGCTCATTAAGAAACGCCTGGTGTTGCCGACGGCCGACGGCTTGATATGTTCAAATGATCTTGAAAGCTTACTGACGCCGTCAATGTGCATGCCGCCCTTATGGGCGAAGGCGGAGGCCCCGGTGTAAGGCTTGTTGTTGGGTAGGGGCATGTTGGAAATTTCACTCAACTTGACAACTGCTTCCGTCAGGCCCGACAGGTCGTTTGGTACACAGTCGTAACCTTGCTTTAATTGCAAGTTTGGCACAACAATGCTCAAGTCCGCATTGCCGCAGCGTTCACCGATGCCGGTGAAGGTGCCTTGCACATGGGTGGCACCGGCTTCAACCGCCATCATGGAAGAAGCCACGGCGCAGCCGTTGTCATTGTGGCAGTGGGTGCCTATCCTTATAGACGGGAAGGCATCAAAGGCTTCTTTGGTAGCCTTGTAAACTTCGGTGGGGCTTGTACCGCCGTTGGTGTCACAAAGGCAGAGAACATCTGCGCCGGCCTGGGCCGCCACCTTCAAAACTTCCATGGAATATTGTGGGTTGTCCTTCCAGCCGTCAAAGTAATGTTCGGCATCAAAAATGACTTCTTTACCGTGTTCCTTAAAGAAAGCAATGGTATTACCCACTAATTTTAAATTCTCTTCAAGTGTAATATTTAAAATTTTAAGGGCATGCAGGTCCCAAGCCTTGCCGAAAATGGCAACGGAATCGGTCCCGGCTTCCAGCAATGAAAGCACATTGGGGTCTTCGTCAACCGCCAAATTTTTCCTATGGGTGCTGCCAAAGGCGCAAAGCTTGGCATTTTTAAGTTTAATTTTTGAAGCCTCTTGGAAAAACTCAATGTCTTTTGGGTTGGAACCGGGGTTGCCCGCTTCGATGTAGGCGACGCCGAACTCATCAAGGGTTTTAACAATGTTAAGCTTGTCGCTGACAGAAAAAGATATGCCTTCGCTTTGTGCTCCGTCACGCAGTGTGCTGTCAAATATTTCTATTTTCAAGGGTGTCCTCCTTTGCCCGCACAGGGCGGAAAAATGCGGGGTCAGTCTTTTAAGACCGCACCTGAATCAGCCGAGCCGACCATGGCGGCGTATCGTTTGAGATAGCCCGTCACAGGCGGTTTTTCTGCTAATTTAAAATTGGATTGTCTGCTGTATAAAATATGTTCATCCACCAAAAGGCTGATCTTACGGGCGGGGATATCGATGCAAATCGAGTCACCCTCTTCAACCAAGGCTATGAGCCCGCCGCTGACGGCTTCGGGTGAAATGTGGCCGATGGCCGCACCCCGGGTTGCACCGGAAAAACGCCCGTCGGTAATAAGGGCCACATCTTCATCCAACCCCATGCCTGCTATGGCAGAAGTGGGGGACAGCATTTCACGCATGCCCGGCCCGCCTGCGGGGCCTTCATAGCGGATGACCACTACATCGCCCTTGACTATGCGGCCGGCATAAATGGCTTCAACCGCCTCTTCTTCGCTGTTAAAGACGCGGGCGGGGCCCGTGTGTTTTAGCATGGCGTGTGAAACGGCACTTTGTTTTACAATACCGCCATTTGGGGCCAGGTTGCCAAAGAGAACTGCCAGGCCCCCCGTTGCTTGATAGGGGTCCGAATGCGGGCGGATAACTTCATAGTTTAAAACACGCGCGCCTTCAAGGTTTTGGGCCAAGGTCTTGCCCGTGACCGTTGGTAAATCTGTTTGGAGCAAGCCCAATTTGTCAAGCTCGGCCATAAGGGCCCTTACCCCGCCTGCGGCATGCAAATCTTGCATGTGATGGGGTCCGGCCGGTGCCAGGTGGCAGAGGTTGGGTGTTTTTGCACTGACCTCATTTATCATTTCAAGTGAAAAATCAATGCCGGCCTCATGGGCGATTGCGGCCAAGTGCAAGGCCGTGTTGGTTGAACAACCCAGGGCCATGTCGACCGTTAAGGCGTTTTGGAAGGCCTTGGGGGTCAGTATATCCGCCGCACAAAGCCCCTCTTCAAGCAAGGCCATAATCCGGCGGCCGGCCTCTTTGGCCATGCGCAAACGCCCCGCATAAACAGCCGGCAAACTGCCGTTGCCGGGCAGCCCCAAACCGATGGCCTCGGTCAGGCAGTTCATTGAATTTGCCGTGAACATGCCGGAACAAGAGCCGCAACCGGGGCAGGCCGAGTTTTCAATTTCGTCCAAATCATCTTGGCTGATTTTACCGACTTGGAGCGCACCGACGGCTTCAAAAACACTGTTTAAATCCAAGGCGCCCGAATCGGAGTCCAGCGACAGCATGGGCCCGCCGGAAATGAAGATGGAAGGCAGGTTAAGCCTGGCAGCCGCAATCAGCATACCGGGGACGACCTTATCGCAGTTGGGGATGAAAACCAAGGCATCGAAGCGATGGGCCATAACCATGCATTCAATTGAATCGGCTATGATTTCACGCGTGCAAAGCGAATATTTCATGCCCTCATGCCCCATGGCTATGCCGTCGCAAACACCGATGGTATTAAATTCCAAGGGGGTGCCGCCGGCGGCTAAAACGCCGTCTTTAACAGCCCTGGCAATTTGGTTTAAGTGAACATGGCCGGGCACAATTTCGTTGAAAGAGTTTACAATGCCTATCAGGGGCTTGCTGATTTGCTCATCGTCCAAACCGCAAGCCTTCATCAGCGAGCGTTGGGGGGCGCGTTGTCTGCCCTTTTTCATTAAGTCCGATCTCAATGGGCTTACCTCCAGTCCTTTCGCTTAATCAGTCTTTTTTCTGCCAGCTCATCTTGGCACGAAGGTCTTGACCTGTTTTTTCGACAAGGCTGTCTTTCATGGCCGCTCTGTGGGCATTAAAGCCGGGGCGGTTTACCTTGTTTTCCAAAATCCATTCACGGGCAAAGGTACCGTTTTGAATTTCATCCAAAACCTTTTTCATTTCCTTCTTGGTTTCGTCCGTGATAATACGGTCGCCTACCATGTATTCACCGTATTCTGCGGTGTCGGAAATTGAATAGTTCATGTATGAAATGCCGCCTTCTACCACCAAGTCAATAATCAATTTCATTTCATGCACGCACTCGAAATAAGCGCTTTCGGGTTGGTAACCCGCTTCAACCAAGGTGTCAAAACCGGCCTTCATCAAGGCTGTAACGCCGCCGCACAAAACGGCTTGCTCACCAAAAAGGTCTGTTTCGGTTTCTTCGCGGAAAGTGGTTTCCAAAATACCCGCACGGCCGCCGCCGACACCTGCGGCATAAGCCAGGGCAATGTCTTTAGCCTTGCCGTCCGCGTCTTGGTAAACCGCTACCAAGCAGGGCACACCCCTGCCTTCAAGGTATTGGCTCCTGACCGTATGGCCCGGGCCCTTGGGGGCAATCATAATAACGCTTACATCTGCCGGGGGCACAATTTGGCCGAAATGGATGTTAAAACCATGTGCGAAAGCCAAGGCCATACCGGGTTTTAAGTTGGGCTCAATATCCTTTTTGTAAAGAGCTGCCTGGGTTTCGTCATTGACCAAAATCATAACTACATCCGCAGCCTTGACCGCATCGGCCGTCATCATAACCTCTAAACCTGCGTCTTTGGCGGCTTGAATGGATTTTGAACCTTCATAAAGGCCCACAACAACATCCACGCCGCTGTCTTTAAGGTTGAGTGAATGGGCGTGCCCCTGGCTGCCGTAACCGATAACGGCTACTTTTTTACCCTTGAGTAAGTTGAGGTCACAGTCCTTGTCATAATACATTTTTGCCATTTTACATTTCCCCTTTATTTTCATTATATTTTTCGCTTAAAATATTTGTTCCCCTACCTATGGCCGTCACACCCGTGCGGCAAAGTTCCAAAATACCGTAAGGGGTAAGGTATTCCACAAAGGCTTGAACCTTGAGTGTTTCGCCCGTGATTTCAACTGTCAGCGAAACGGGTGTCAGGTCAATAACCTTGGCGCGGAAAATATTTACGGCTTCAAGAATCTGGCTGCGGTTGGTTTGGTCTTGGGCCTTGATTTTAATCAGCAAAAGTTCACGCATAACCGTGTCATCCAAGTCCATGAGTTCAACAATATTAACATCGTGAAGCTTTTCAAGCTGATGAACAACCTGGCCCTTAAAATAGTCGTCGCCCTTGGCCATGATGGTTATTCTGGAAATACCGGGGTCTTCCGTTTCGCCAACGGAAAGGCTGTCAATATTAAAGCCCCTTCGCGCAAACAGGCCGGAGATGCGGGTCAGAACGCCGGCTTCGTTATTAACAAGCATAGACAGTAAAAAACGCTCGTTATCCATTCTTATCATCCCTTCAAACTTTATAGAGTAAACCCTTGCTTAATTTTTGACCACTATATCTTTAATGGAACCGCCCGGCGGTATCATGGGCATGACCATTTCGTCATTATATATAAGCGTATGAACCAAAACCGGGCCGTCAGCGGCAAAGGCTTGGTCTAAAACCCGGTCCAAATCCGTCTTGTCTTCCAAGCGCAGGCCCTTGGCTCCGAAGGCCTCGGCCAGCTTAACATAATCCGTTGCCCTGTTAAGGGTGGTTTGCGAATAGCGGTTTTCATAAAACATGGTTTGCCATTGGCGGACCATGCCCAGGGCATTATTATCAAGCAGAATTATAACCAAAGGCAGCTTGTTGGAAACGGCCGTGGCCAGTTCATTCATGTTCATGTGAAAACTGCCGTCACTGGTTATTAAAACGGTTTGCTTACCCGAACCGATGGCGGCGCCCATAGCCGAACCCATGCCGAAGCCCATGGTCCCCAAACCGCCGGAGGTAATAAAGGTGCGAGGTTTTCTGAACTCATAATATTGTGCGGTCCACATTTGGTGTTGGCCCACATCCGTTGCCACGGGTGAGTCGTCACCGGCCCTTTGCCTGACGGCTTCTAAAACGCTTTCGGGTGTCAGGCGGTTTTTGTCCATCCCCAGGTGTGAATCCGGCCTGCTCTTAATTGCTTCAACCTCCCTGTGCCAATCGGGGTCGGATTCTTTGAGGTCGGTTTTTAAGAGGGCCAGGAGTGTTTGTTTGACATCACCGACAAAAGAGTGGTAGGCAGGGATGTTTTTGCCGATTTCTGCGGGGTCAATATCAATATGCAGAACCTTTCGGTTTTTGGAAAATTCCGAAATGTTGCCGGTAGCCCTGTCGGAAAAACGCGTGCCCACGGCAATCAATAAATCGGACTTTGAAAGCACCTTTGAAGCGGCAAAACGCCCGTGCATGCCGGTCATGCCAAGGAAGAGGGGGTGGTCATTGGCCACGGCTGAAAGGCCCATCATACTGGACCCCATGGGGGCGCCGATTTTTTCGGCAAAGGCCACCAATTCTTCGGAAGCGTCCGATATAACCACGCCGCCGCCCAGGTAGATGAAGGGTCTTTTAGCTTTTCTGATAAGGTCAACAGCCTTTTTCAAAGCCTTTTCCGAAGGAGGTGCACTCACTTGCTTTTCAACCTTCAAGCCGGGCTCGAATTCGGCTTGTGCCGTTTGAATGTCTTTTGGAATGTCAATCAAAACCGGGCCGGGGCGGCCGCTTTGGGCAATGGCGAAAGCCCGTCGCAAAACATGGGCCAAATTATCGGCATTTTTCACAATGAAGTTGTGCTTGGTGATGGGCATGGTAATGCCGCAAGTGTCAACTTCCTGGAAGGAGTCACGGCCGATAAGGTCGCAGGCCACATTGCCGGTGATTGCCACAAGCGGGGTGGAATCAAGGTTGGCGGTGGCCAGGCCGGTTACAAGATTGGTGGCACCGGGGCCCGATGTTGCAAAAACAACGCCGGTTTTACCCGTTGAGCGGGCGTAACCGTCGGCAGCATGTGCCGCGCCTTGTTCATGGCAGGTGATGTAGTGCTTGATTTTGTCCGCCGCTTTATAAAGCTCGTCATAAATGGTCAGCACGGCGCCGCCGGGGTAGCCGAAGACGGTGTCCACACCTTGCTCTTGCAGAACCTCTATAATAATTTGAGCGCCTGTGAGTTTCATATAAACCATCCTTTCGAAATTAAAATGCCTCTTAAATACTTAAGAGCCTGTGGTGAGTTTTACCACAGGCTCTTTGTTGACTGCTAAAGGGTCGTAGTCTACAAGCTCTTTTTGGGTAAAACTCCTGCGGCGCCATCGATAATAATCACGATAACGCTTACAATAATTATACCCACTACGAGAGTGCCTACACCAAACATAAGTAACCCCTATCTTTAAAATGCACTTTGCCTTGCACGGTTCAAAAACCGCAAACTGCAAAGATTGAAACTCATTTTACCACCATAAACCCGCTATGTCAAGAATTATTTTCACAAAATGCGAGAAAAATAGAATAAAAATTCATTGCCCCGCAGTGAAATCTTGTTTTGCCTGTGTTATAATTGCATAAGTACTTTAGAGCAACTTGAATATAATCCTAAAAGGAAGGGGGATTTGGGTGAAAGACAAACCTAAAATTCTGTTCATCGGCGCCCATAATGATGACTGTGAGTACGGCACGGGTGGGGTGGCGGCCTTGCTCAATGAACTGGGCTGCGAAACCGTGTTTTTAAACATAGCCTGCACCCGGCATGATGATTTTGACGAAAAAACCCTGGCCCGTATGAACAAGCAAGAAACAGATGCGGCCGCCGTCTTGGGGGCTAAAAAGATTATCACCGGTGAGCGGGGACGGGAGGCTTATTCATACACCCGGGCCAATGTTAATATTATTGAAGAGCAATTGCTTGATATAAGGGCGGACATTGTCTTCATCCACTGGCACCAAGATTATCATATTGAACATGTGGCCGCAGCCAAGTGCAGCCTGGATGCCCTTTGCATAGCGGATGTTCACGGTTATGCCCCGCGGGAAGTTTACGCCTTTGAGGCCGGACCCAACCAAACTTCCGCCTTCTTCAACCCCGACTTTCATATTGATATTACAAGTGTTATGGAAAGGGTTAAGGAAAGCCTAATGGTCTTTGACCAACAGCATGCCCACGGCCCCGGCCTCTGGCGGGAAAAAGAGATTGCCACCCGTTTTCGGGGTAAGATGGCCCACTGCCCCTATGCCGAAAGTTATAAGATAATGAAATACCCTTACGGCTTTGAAGATGTTGAACTTTGGTTGCCAAAACTTTTAAAGGGCAAGTTTTCTTGGGACGGTGGAGGAATGTATCCTTACGGCAGGCGCTATTATTTTTAAATATTATAAAAAGAGGGGACTTTTATTATGACAATGCCAAAAATCGGAATCCAACTCTATACCCTGCGTGAACATATCCAAAACTATGAAGACACCGAGGAAACTTTTTCATTTGTAAAAGGCCTTGGTACCAATGTTATCCAAATTTCCGGCATAGGCCCCATTGAACCGGAAAAGGTGGCTCAATTAGTCAATGATTTTCAGATGGATGTTTGTGTCACCCACAAGCCTTTTGACAGAATGTTAAATGACTTGGATGCCTTGATTGAAGAACACAAGATGATAGGCTGCGACACCATCGGTCTGGGCTCCATGCCCGATGAATACCGAAAAACCGAGGAAGGCGTGCGGGAGTTTATTAAACTGACAGAAGATATCGGCAAAAAACTAAAGGCGCATGATATGCATTTTGCCTACCACAATCATGCCTTTGAGTTTGCGGACATGGGCGGCAAAACTATTATGGATATCTTCATTGACGAAACCGACCCGGAACTTTTCGGCTTCATCCCCGATATCTACTGGATACAAGTGGGCGGGGAAGACCCGGCCAAATATTTGCACCGGCTCAAGGGCAGGGTCAAGGTTTGCCACTTTAAGGACGGAGAGATTGAAAGCGATTGCCCCATGATAACGGAACTGGGCGTGGGCGAAGTAGACTTGGACGCCTGCTTCAAGGCCTGCATGGAATTAGATATTCCCTATATCGTTTATGAGCAAGATAATAACTTTGACAAGGATGCCCTGAGATCAACGCAGTTGAGTTTTAGGGAATTACAGAAGATACAGAAAAACAACAGTTAGGCGGTCTTTGACCGCCGCAAAGCGGTAGCAAAGCAATGGCGAAGCAATAGCAAAGCAGTTGTAAATCCGGTAGGGGCGAACTGTGTTTGTCCGTGCAAGGATTGCCGTAGGCAAAATTTTCCATTTGCCACTTGCAATTTTCCATTGCAAAGCCTCGGTCGCTTAAGGCAAAACTCCGTTTTGCGCTTAACAATAGCTTAGCTTGCCACAAGCGGCACGGCCTCTATCGTCTGCTTCCCCGGTGTTTTGTACCGGGGCGGAGCAGAGCAAAAAATCAGGAAATATTTGATAGACAACAACTATGTGGATACCGTTATTCAACTGGCGGACAATCTCTTCTTCGGCACTTCTATTACCACCTGTATCATGGTGCTTAAAAAATCCAAGTCTGAAAATTTTACTCTTTTTATTGATGCTTCAAAAGAGTCTGCCAAGGTTACCAACAACAATAAGCTGACTGAAGAAAATATTGAAAAGATTTTAGGAATCTATAAGGATAAAAAAGAAATCGACCATGTTTCCAGGTTGGTTCCAAATGATGAAATTGCAAAAGAGGACTATAACCCTTCTGTTTCAACCTATGTGGAGCCGGAAGATATCAGGGAAATAATTGATATTGAAGTTTTGAATAAAGATATTGAAAGGATTGTTGCTCGTCAGACGGTTTTGAGAAAAGAGATTGATGAGATAATTAGTAATTTATAATTCATAATTCATAATTGTGAATTGTTGTCATAGGAGGAATAAAGTTGGAGAAAGAGCTTCAATTTTTAGTTTATAGCACACCTGAAAATAATATCTCTGTTAATGCAGTAATTAAAGATGAAACAATTTGGCTTACTCAAAAAGCGATGTCAGAGCTATTTGATGTAGAAGTTCCGGCGATTTCAAAGCACCTTTCAAATGTTTTTTCAGAAGGAGAATTAGAATATTTAGCAACCGTTTCCAAAATGGAAATAGTTCAAAAAGAAGGAAACCGACAGGTAAAGAGAAAAATAGATTTTTATAATCTTGATGCCATAATCTCTGTAGGCTATAGGGTTAACTCACGCAAGGCAACACAATTTCGTATCTGGGCAACAGCAGTTTTAAGGGAGTATATTACAAAAGGCTTTGCAATGGATGATGAAAGGCTAAAGCAAGGCACTGCGACCTTCGGGAAAGATTATTTTAGGGAGCTTTTAGAGAGAGTTCGCTCTATCAGGGCTAGCGAAAGAAGAATCTGGCTACAAATAACAGACATATTTTCTGAATGTAGCATTGATTACGACAAGGATTCTCCAACAACAAGGGAATTTTATGCTATAGTGCAAAATAAATTTCATTTTGCAATAACGGGGCAAACTGCGACAGATATCTATCTGTAAAGCTCAATGCCTTTACGGATGCCCGACAGAAAAAACAAAGGGAGAATGAAGCAATGAAAATTAATAAAGGAGCAAAAATCGGAATTGCGCTTGAGATGCTTGCACTGGTCATAATGATTATCATTGCCTTGCTTAATAAGCCTATACCATCCGTGGTAAGTTGGATTTTTGTTGCGGGTTTAGTTCTTGCCTTGTTGGGCAGTTTAATCGCCTTATCAAAAAGAAATAATAAAATATAAAAGAATAGAATCATAGAAAAACAATAGGAAACAAGAAAGGGAGCGACAAAATCGCTCCCTTTATGAATTTTAATCCGACATAATTTGCCATTTGAAATTTTCCATTGCAAAGCCGCAGCTTTGCTAATCCACGGGTAGCTCCCACAACTCAATTGTTTTAGCCCATCTGAATGCAAGGGCTAAATGTCTTCCGTCGGATGTGAATGTTAAGACGGTTGGCATATCATCAAAAGTGCTTATGGTTTGATCTAATGTAAAAAGTAACTCCCCGCTGTCAACATCATATATAGTTGTAGCCTGGCTGGACGCAACTGCCAATAAGCTTCCGTCGGGAGAATAATTAAAGTCATTTACTTTTCCCGGCACGGCAATAGTGCCCCGTATCTTGCCGTCATCAAGTGTAATCAGCTGAATGAAATGCTCATAATTATCCTCTATTACACATGCTATTTCCTTGCCCTTTGGTGAAAAACGAATGACCTTGCTGTCTGAGGATATATAGGAAAGAGTTTGCAGTGTTCGGATTATTTCTTTTTTCTCAAGATCCCAGAAATAGACGGCGCCGTCAAAGTGTGTTGCGGCCAGCAGTTTGCCGGACGGATGATAATCAATGCTGCTCACCATTTTATCACCGGACTTTTTATCGGGCTTTTCAAAATCAGGGTTTTCAAGAGCGGCTATTTCGGTTAAACCGTCAAGCTCAAAAATCCAAATGATCCCATCCCGATTACCTGTTGCTATGTGAAGACCGTCAGGTGAAAAGGCCAGGCGACCGTTGAAGCCACCTATTAGCTGTTGCGGTTCGGCATCACCTGTAAGTTGTGTAAGATAGACACCCCAAACTCCTAAGCCTGCGGCTAAAAGTTTTCCGTCAGTGGAAAAGCCAATGTCTTCCGCTGTATGTCTCTGTGGTAAAGCATCTATTAGAGATCCATCGGAAAGATGATAAATATTGACACCGATATTATCCCCAACAGCTATGGTTTGGCCGAAGGCGGCTATACTTTTAATACCCTCCTCCTGTTGCAGGCTCCACACCAGTTGGGGCTCTTCTTCTATTTCCGGTTCTTTCGTTTCAAGCTGCGCCTCTGTCGTCTCTGAGCTTCTGATTTGATCCGTTTCTTGTGGCGGTTTCGGTTGGCCCGTGCAGGCAGAGGCCAAGGCAAAGACTAAAAGTAAAACAAGTGTTACACGAAAAGCTTTCATAATAATCCCCCCTGTAAACCTTTAAATGAAGTTTTTGAAGCAATGTTTAGCATGATACATTGCACACATATCGTAACATAGTCACAAAAATAAATCAAAAATTTAAAAGCTTTAAGGGTATTTAGACATGTTAAATGTAAAAATAAAGCAGGCCGCCCGATGGCGACCTGCTTTTTGATGGTTTTAGGAATTGTTTAGAATTTGCCCCTTTGCATGTGGGTTTCTAACTCTGCCCGGCACCTGTTCTTGATAACCAAAGCCTCTTCAATGGCATCTTCAAAAAGGGCTACGCAGGGTGGGTCAAGGTCAAGGTCGATACCTTCCTTGGACAGTTCAACAATCTTCATGGTCAAGCCCATGATTTCCATATGGATATCATTGGTGCGTTCGGACATGAAAACTTTTTGGGCATCTGCATCGGAAAGGGCTACGAATTTTTCAGCCGGTGCGCCACACTTGGGGCATTTGTCCGGTGCTGCATCCCCCTTATGGTAATAGCTGCATACAGTGCATTTCCACAACATAATAAATCTCCTTTACAAAATGAATTTATCAATAAGTGCCGAGGCACCTCGAACCAAAATCAAGCAGTGTCTATTATTCTACACTAAAACAAAAGGAATTGCCATAAAAATTTAACCTAAAATCTTCTTCAAGTCTTCCTCCGGTGTGGAAATGGGGGAGATATTGAACTCATCCACAAGAATTTGAAGAACATTGGGGGAAACGAAGGCGGGCAATGTCGGGCCCAAGTAGATATCCTTGATACCAAGATGGAGCAGGGTCAGCAAGACGCAGACCGCCTTTTGCTCATACCAGGAAAGGACTATGGACAGGGGCAGGTCATTAACGACGCACTCAAAGGCTTCCGCCAGGGCTATTGCCACACGGATAGCGCTGTAAGAGTCATTGCATTGGCCCATATCCATCAGGCGGGGCAGGTCACCGATATTGCCTAAGTCCAGGTCGTTAAAGCGGAACTTACCGCAGGCCAGGGTTAGGATGACGGAATCTTCCGGAGTTTTCTTAACGAAATCGGTGTAATAGTTACGGCCGGGTTTTGCTCCGTCACAACCGCCTACCAGGAAGAAACGGCTGATGTCGCCGGCCTTGACGGCCTCAACAACCTTGTCGGCTACCGAAAGGACGGTGCCATGGCCAAAGCCTGTTGTCATGGTCTTGCCGCCGTTGATACCGGTCATTTCTTTATCTTCCGGATAACCGCCCAATTCCAGGGCTTTTTCAATGACGGGGGTGAAATCTTTGTCTTGGCCTATGTGAACCATTTCGGGGTAGTTTACAACCTCGGTTGTGAAAACACGGTCATAATAACTGTCACGCACAGGCATGAGGCAGTTGGTGGTAAAGAGGACCGGACCGGGGATATTGGCAAACTCTTTTTGCTGGTTTTGCCAGGCGGTGCCAAAGTTACCCTTAAGATGGGGGTAGGCCTTGAGCTTGGGGTAACCGTGGGCCGGTAACATTTCACTGTGGGTGTAAATATTAATGCCCTTGTCTTTGGTTTGTTCCAAAAGCAGGTGGAGGTCATGCAGGTCATGGCCGGTTACAACAATGAAGGGGCCTTTTTCAATCATGAGCGGCACTGTGGTGGGGACGGGGGTACCGTAAGATTCGGTGTTGGCCTTGTCCAAAAGTTCCATGCATTTAAGATTAACTTCGCCTGTTTTAAGCACCAGGGGCAAGAGCTCGTCTGCGCTCATGTAAGACGCAACAGCCCGCAGGCCTTCATAGAAAAAGGCGTTGACTTCAGGGTCACTGTAACCCAACATAAGGGCGTGGTAGGCATAAGCACCCATACCGCGCAGGCCCAAAAGAATCAAGGTTTTAAGTGAGCGGATGTCTTCGTCGTCGCCCCAAAGGTCATTCATGTTATAAGAGATTGAAGAACAACCTCTGCAACCGGCACAACCGGGCATGAAGCTTGCCGCCATGGCTTCGGCTCTTGCGATTTTTGCTTCAAGAACCTTGTCATCAAAAGAAACATTGGTAATACCGGTAAAAAGGGCGTCTAAAACAAGCCTGTCGGTCTCGGGCGTGTTGGCACCGGGCGGTACCGCCACGGCCAGTGAAATCACGGCGCCGGTGTAATCGTCTTGTAAGTTGGCCACTTGGGCGGTTTTACCGCAAACACCTGCGCTGCCCTCACAGGCAACACCTTTTACCGTCTGTTCGCATTGGAAACAAAACATATCTCCCATTTTAATATCCTCCTATTTTTTATCGGATTTATAAGATTTTTGGTCTCGACCATTATAACTTAGACAAGGGCTCAAAGGCAAGAGAAAACTCGCTTTAATCTAAAATTCTACCGTCCGACGATATGGTTACAACCTGCCAAGGAATCATCTTGCCGGAATTTTGTAAGGCTTTGATAAGGGCCCTTTCAATTCCGCCACAGCAGGGGACTTGCATACGGACCAGTTTAACACTTTTTATGTCGTTATTTTTTATAATGGCAGTCAGTTTCTCGCTGTAATCGCCTTGATCCAGTTTGGGGCAGCCTATCAAGGTCACATGGCCCTTGATGAAATCTTCATGAAAATTGCCGTAAGCGAAGGCGGAACAGTCGACAGCAATGAGTAATTTAGCCCGATCAAAATAGGGGGCGTTGACGGGGGCTAACTTAATTTGAATGGGCCAATGGGTCAGTTGGCCGGGCACACTGTCGGCCGTGGGGGCGGGGATAGCCTGTGCCTTATCCAAGCTTTGGGGCGCAGTGCCCGGGCAAGTTGAACAATCCACAGCCTCTGCCGCTTCTTTGGCTGCCATGTTGGCCATGACGGCCTCCTTATCAAAGGGGAGGGCTTCCCTTTCCTCAAAAGACATGGCGCCGGTGGGGCAAACGGGCAAACAATCGCCCAGGCCGTCGCAATAATCGTCGCGCACTAATTTGGCTACACCGTCAACCATGGCTATGGCGCCCTCATGGCAGGCCTCGGCACAAAGACCGCAGCCGTTACATTTTTCTTCGTCTATTTTAATAATCTGCCTTACTTGCATATTTAAAACCCCTTTAAAAACTTAACTTCAAGGCTCGTGTTTACAAGCCTTGAACAGTATAGTATAATCAAGAAAAGAAATCTGTTGCAATTGCAACAATCAATTGCTTTTTTGAAAGGTTTTTAAAATGATTGAAATATTAAAAGAAACGGATCTTTTTGATTCTATAAAAAGGGGAGAAATTTCCTCACTGCTAAATTGCCTCAAGGCCAGGCAAGGGCATTACAAAAAGGGTGAATTTATTTTTTTAGCGGGGCAAAGTAAGCCGGCCGTGGGTGTGGTTTTGGCCGGCAAGGCACAGGTCATAAAAGAAAATTATTATGGCGATAAGCTTATAATGAGAAATTTGGAAAAGGGCGACATGTTCGGTGAAATTTATGCCGGGATGGATATTGAAAGTGTCCCCATTTCGGTCAGAGCCCAAAGCGATTGCCAAATAATTTTGTTTGACATTAAAAACATTCTCAACAGCTGCCATTCGGCCTGTGCCCACCACCAAAGGCTGATTTTGAATCTCATGAAGCATGTGGCCAAAAAATCAGCCATGTTAAGTGAGCAAATGTCATACTTGAGCCATAAGACTATCAGGGCCCGGCTGGAAGCTTACTTGCATGAGGAAGCTACCAAGAGCAGGTCAAATGAGTTTGAAATACCCTTCAATAAGACTGAACTGGCCCACTACCTTTGTGTGGACAGGGCGGCCATGCAACGCGAACTTGGCAAAATGAAAGCGGAAGGGCTCTTGTCTTATGACAAAAACACCTTCCGCCTGCCTACAAAAATATAAGTTATACCAGGTCTGTCAGCTTTTTTCGGTCCTTTATGGTCAGACCCCCGCGAAAAAGCTCAACCATGCCCTCGTCATTAAAATATTTTAACATCCGTGTCACAACTTCACGCGCCGACCCCAAGTGGCGGGCTATGGCTTCGTGGGTGATTTCAATTGTGTCGCTGCCTTCAAAATTGGCTTGTTCAAGTATGAAGATGGCCAGGCGTTTGTCAAAGCTCATAAACAAAACCTGTTCCATAACCCACATAACATCGGAAAAACGCGAAGCCATTAATTGGTTCATGTAATCCGACGCTTCAACGGATTGTTTTAGCAAGGTGTTTACAGTCAGTGTGGGGATAAGTATGGCGCGGGCATCGGTTTCGGCTTCAATCATAACTTCAAAGTTAATGTTTTGGATTATACAAGAGGCGGAAAAAAGGCAGATATCCCTTTCAAGCAGGCGATAAAGGGTGATTTCTTTGCCGGTTTCCGAAATAATAAAAGCCCTGACCCGACCTTGCATGATAATAAAAAGGCCCGAGCAATCATCTTCACCCGCATGTATGGTATCCCCGGCCTCAAATTCTTTGATAGCGGCTGCGTGAACCAAATTTTTTTCTTGCTCAATGGTGAGATTGCCCCAAAACGGGATTGCGTCATGCATAAAACCTAAAGCTTCACTGTCCATAATAACCCCCTCAAAGAAAAAACCGGGCTGACCCTAAAGGGAAAGCCTGGTTTTATTATACACTTTCGCATTATTTTTGCAATTAAACGCCTGGTTTATTTAAGCATATCAAGCAAAGCTTGCTTGGGGCGAAGGCCGACTACGGTTTCTTTAACCTTGCCGTTTTCAAACACCATAAGGGTGGGGATGGACATGATGCCATATTTGATAGCGATTTCTTGCTCATTGTCCACATTGACCTTGGCAACCTTGGCCGTGTCACCGACCTCATTAGATACTTCTTCAACAATGGGGCCTACCATCCTGCAAGGGCCGCACCAGGGTGCCCAAAAATCCACAAGGACGGGTTTGTCGCTCTTTAATACTTCCTCTTCAAATGTTGCTCCTGTTACTTCTAAAACAGCCATTTTAAATTCCTCCTTAAATTTGATCTTTTTTGATCTTGTTTGCATTATACAGGCTTGCCGTCGGCACTTCCGTGATAAAGTCACATAAGTCAAAAGTAGGTGATAAAATGATACAACACAAGTGAGCCCCGGTCAATCTTGTTAGCCTATATGATATATGTTATATTAACAAATGAGTATAGGGGACTTTAAGGGCCGAAGGCAAAAGTGAAAACTCGAGGCCTTTGAGTTTTATAGCTTGAAATAAGGGAGGCATATAATGCTAAACAATGAAATTATTGAGTCCGGCGTGCGTGGCAAGGTTTCATCGGTTAAGTTTGAAGATTTTATTAAAAGTGAGGCCAAGCCCGAACCCATGCGGCGTATAAGGGATTTTATTGTTCTGGGCCCCTTTGTTTTAGAAACGGGCGGGGCGCTGGAAACGGAATACCTCTACGAACGCCACAAGGTTTTAGAATGTGATTATTTGGCATCATCGGGCGGTGAAGCCGGGATGATACCCTACCTGGGCTTGCGGGTTAAAAATGACTATTTCGGCGATGAAGAGCTTGAATGGTCACAGGGCCAAGAAAAGTGGGACTGCCTACGCTTCGATTCGGGCGACTTTAATGCCTGCGACAGGGCCCTTTACGCCACCGAACAACGCAACTGCGTTTATTATGCGGCTACTTATATTGACTGTGACAGAGCTTATGATGCGGTTTTGTCTTATGAAACTTCCGGCTCTTTGCTTTATTTAAACGGTCGCCTAATTGACAACAAGCCCTATGGGCGGGTTAAGGGTTTATTGGATTACGGCAATCAAGTGGCTCTAAGCTTGCACAAGGGCAGAAATCTTTTAATGTTTAAAATCAGAACGGGCTATATTTGTGACACCATTGACCTGTCCTTATCAAACTGTGCCCTCTTCCCCCTGATTGCAAAATCGGGCAATTTAGGCCTGGCCTATCCTATGACTACGGGGGCTTTTGTAGGCTCTAAAGAAGAGCCTCGCCAGATCTTCCCGGCCTTTGTAGGGGCTTTTGGGAACTCGGCCGGTGGAGAAATCGATTTTTCAGCTGCCGGATACAAGGAAAAATTTAAAATTCCTGCCCTATCGGAAGGTTCGGTTAATTATATTCGCTTCAGTGTGCCGGCAGGCGGGGAAAAAGAAGTAAAAGCGGATATTCAAGTGGAGGAAAAAGGCTTGGCAGCCGTCGGGGGCTCTTATGTTTTTGAAACCACGCCCTATGACGGCTTTGAGGGGACAGAGCATATTTATTCCGACTTTCACTTTGACACCACCTACCACCAAGAGCAAAGAACCTATGCCCTGGGGGCTATTTATATCATGCGGGAAGTTTTGGAAGAAGTCAGGCGAAACCCCGGCTTCAAAGCAATTATTTCGGAAGTGGACTATGTTCACCCCTACTATTCCCTCTACCCACATGAGCGCAAAACGCTTGAAGAAGCCTTTAGCAGCGGTAGGGCAGAGGCTGACTGTTTTTACAACCAACCCAATGAAATGACCTCTTCGGCCGAAGGCCTGGTCAGGAATCTAATATACGGCCAACTCTATCACAGGGATGTTTTGGGCGGGATTTCACCCGTCTATGGGCCGGGTGATGTCTTTGGCCACCCCAACCAACTTTCCCAAATCTGCAAGAAGGGCGGATGCATGGGTATCTACTGGGGTAAGTCTATCTTGGGTTTAGACTGCCTCTTCAGGCACATGTCGCCCGACGGCACGGAACTTATCCATGCCAGGGGCGGGACCTCCCGCAAAAATGCCCTGCGCTTGGGGCTCAAGCACTGCCATTCAAGTTCCAACCTTGAAAACAAGGTGCCGGCCTATCCCCGTGACGGTCAAAGCGACTGGATGGAAGAAAGCTTAACGGGTGCAAGATTTTCTGTCATGTCCGACTTCCACAAGGGTGTGGAAGAGGATAATCAAAATCATCTAAAAGAAACAGGCCGTCACTTGCTTGAAAGAACCTCGCGGGACATTTCCCTCTACCACGCCGGAGTCTCCTTGACCAGAACGGACTTAAAGCAGGCCAATCGTTTGGCGGAAAACCTACTTGTAAGTGCTGAAAAGTTTGCAAGCCTCTCGGCCTTATACGGAGCCGACTACCCCGAACAGGCTTTGGACAAGGCCTGGCGGCAGATCCTCTGCGGCCAACACCATGATTCAATCACGGGCACCAACAATGAAATCTCTTTTGTGGACCTGATGATCCAGTACCGTGAAGCGGTGGAATTAGCGGCTGATGTTTTAAGGGCCTCAACCGCCTTTTTAGCTTCAGGCGTTAAGACCAAGCAAGGGGAGGAAAGCTTTATAATCTTTAACCCCCACCCTTGGGAAAGGACGGACTGCACCTACTTGGATCTAAAACTCGCAGAATCTGTCGAAAATTATTATTTGCTTTCGGCCGACGGCTCTGAATACCCCTTGCAAGAAGTGCATAAAAATACGGACGGCAGTGTAAGAGTTGCCTTTAACCCCAAAGTTCCGGCCTTGGGATATGTAAGCCTTTATCTGAAAGAAAAAGAGTCTATAAAATCAAAGGATAAAGGGCAAGAAAGACTTATAGAAAATGAATTTTACCGTATAGAAGTCGACCCGGAAAAGGGCGGCGGTATAGTTTCGATTTTTGACAAGCAGGCAGGGCGTGAAGTGCTGACCCGGGGTGAAGACGGACCGGCCAACAGGCTTGTTATTCTAAAACAAGTGCCCGACCGCATGGAAACCCAACATGAATTTTACACAACGGGCCATAAAATGTTTTCAAGCGACTATGAAGCAGAGCTTAAGTCTGTAAAGGGCAAAAGCTTTACGAAACTGATTGTAAGTTGCAAAATGGGTACGGTAGCCAAAATAAGGCAAGAAATCACGCTACACCAAGGGGTTAAGCGCATTGATATGAAGACCGTGGTTGAAGACTATCAAGCCCAAGACGACCTCTTTACCCTTACCTTCCCGGTGGATATCAAGGGGGGCAGACCTGTCTTTGATGACCGTTTTGCCCCGGCAGTCAGGGGTGAAAGTGATAAAAAACTGGAATTTCAGACTCATCAGTATGCCATGGTCTCCCGCTGTCAGGTTTATGCCGCCAACCAATGGTTGGATTTGGGCCCGACGGTAAATATAGGTTTAGATAAGCAGGGCAGTGTCAACATCGGCATGAGCCAGATCATAAGGCCCGAAGAAGATGCCTTTATATCTTCAACCGAACTCTTAACAAAGCTTTTAGCCAAGAAGGCCATCCCCGTAACTGCCTACCCTGATAAAAATAGGCAGGCCTTTGCCACCCAACTGGTGCATTTTAATGAAGACCTGATGAATACGGACACCCGCTTTGTTTTGGCCCTTGAAGGAATAGATAATGAATATGAAAACAAACTCTTAAACGAACTGGACCCAAAACTAAAGCTAAAGTTTGAAGAAGAGTTTGATAGCCGCGGCTTCGCCGTCCTCTACACTAAAGACTGCGACAATCTTTGGCAAAAACCTATAGATGTCTTTTTGATAAAGGCCAAGGACGAAGATAAACTCATAGAGATAGTCCAAGGCTTTGAAGACAGTTTGAGCCGAAGTCACAAGCATGAGCTGATTAGTATAGTCACCGACCAAGCCTTGGAAGAGGCCGACGATTACGGTGTGGCCTTAATAAATACGGGTAATTTAGCCTGTTCCGTCGAAAAAGGCGGCATGCTCAATATGATGCTCTTCCACACGGCCGAGTTTTACGGCAATATAGGCAAGACCACCGGGGCTTGTGAATTGGTGCCCGAACAAAAGACCCATGTCTTTACCTATGCTCTTTACCCCCACCAAGGTTCTTTCCGTGAAGCCGGTGTTTACAAGAAGGCACTGGAATTCAATGACCCCTTCTTGGCTGTCAGGCAAGAAGAAAAAGTCCAAACTCCCTTCTTGGAAGAGAGCAAGAGCTTCTTTAAGGCAAATGATGACTTTATTATGACGGCCTTCAAACTCAAGGGTTATCCCTTGGCCACTATGCAAGGGATAAAGAAAACCGCATATGAGCGGGGTTTGACTATTCGGGGCTTTGAGCCCCACGGCTTGGATTCAAGGGCAGAGCTTGAATTTGCCTTTGAATTGGAAGAGGCTCTGTCCACAGACCTATTGGACGAGAACCCTAACCCCTTAAAGCATGGCAAAAACTCCCTAATAAGCGACATAAAGGGCCACAGCATTGAAACCTATGCCTTAAAGCTTAAAGATTCAGGCCGGAGAATAGGAAAAGCAAAATTAGGTATAGAAAAAGAACCTGTCCAACCCACCTACATCCGTTCTTGGGAACATGACCTGGGCACCATGCCCATGGGCTATTTGGCCTTTGCCGCCTTTATTGGCAGGAAGCTCAAAAAACTTGATGAAAAGAGCTTTGAGGTGGAAGTCAGCGTGGTCAATAACAGGCCGGATATGAAAGCAAAGGGTAACTTGGAGCTTACTCTCCCCGCCGGCTGGTCTGCAGATAAGACGACTATAGCCTATGATTTACAAGCCAAGGGCTATGCCGCCTTTCCCCTTACCGTCACCAAGAGCTCGCCCAAAGCTCAAGGGATTATCAGGCTAAATTATGAGGATGACGGCCAACTTTTCGAAGATGTTTTTGAAGTCGGCCTCTTTGAACCGCAAATGACCTTGAAAATTTTGCAAGATAAAATTTTAGTAAGCCTGGCCAACCACACAAGCGAGAGGCTGACGGGTGAATTGGCCCTGGCCACACCCATTGAGACCTGGGGACTTGAAAGGCTCAATCCCTTTGCCTTTTCGGATATCAGCCCCCGCACCCAAAAAGTAGACCTGCAAGCCGGCCAAAGCTTGGATTATGTATTTGAAATCAAGGATGAGACCTTTGATATGTTCAAGGCCTACTATGCCGTGGCCAAGCTTATGATGAATGGGCGAATCTACTTTGCCTATGACCACAAAAAAGGCCCCCTTCACAATCTTTGGGCCCATGTTTTTTATGATGAAATTCTAGCCGACGGCGGCTCCATAAAGAAACTTTTGGAGATGTGAGTCGGATGGCTTAGTGTAAAATTATCATTGGCAAAAAATAAAGGGAAATGGCGCGAACCACTTCCCTTGCATACAAAGAATCAGTACAATGAATTTGCGAAAAAACACGAACTGAGGTGTATGCAAGATGATT
>JAAYSC010000089.1 GCA_012524025.1 Clostridiales bacterium
ACAACTGAAATGGTATAATTTCTGCATGAAGACTCGACTCCTTTTTTGGGAGGTATTTGTTTTGACGTAGAACATTGTACCACCAAAGGTTTCGGGTCTTCAACTTTCATTTAAGTTTACAGTACGTTTTTAATTTTTAGGAGGTTTTAACATGAAGAATTTCAAGCGATTCCTCGGTATTTTCCTGACCCTGGCCTTGATCTATTCAAGCGTCAGCTTTGGTGCAACTGCTGCCGATGTTTCCGGTGGCGCACAAGCCAATGCCTTACAAACTTTTAGCACATCTGATTTTCGCAGGCCAAGTCCTGTCATAGGGTTGGAGGCTACTGATGTTATCAGGGTTGGTGACGAAAGTGACTCCTCCATGTCCGCAGGTAACACGATAAAGCGGGCTACCCCTTCCGGTGTTCCTTTCGTAACAGGTGATTTTACCTCACAAGCCTATGCCGGTGAAGAGCCGGTTTGGCCGTCCGTTACCTTTACTTCGTCTGAAGCCGTTAACATCACATCAGTTTCAGCTTCGGGTAGTGGAGTTAATGTTAACTTTACTCTTGAAGACGGCTCTATACAAAACACAAATTATGCCAGGTGGGAAATTCAGGGCGGAACAGCCAACGCTGACTCCCATGTTAAATACACTATCGAATATACCTACCGCTGGCTAAATCCTTATACAGGAGTCTATGTTACAGATACTTACAAGACCACGACTCAATCTTATGTTGAAAATGTTATTTTCCCTGCCGGAGCTTGGGTTTTTGCTGCGGCTTATACTAATGTCAACAATACTGCAGATGTAAGATATGTTTCCAGAATCCTTGGTAAAGGTGTTTATGGTGCACCGATACAGCTTAAGTCAGCCAGTGGGGACTATCAATCCGGTCACAATAACTTTGCCAATAATGCGTTTGTTCCCACAGCAGATGATATTCCGGAGCGGACTATGATTAAGGTTGATCCGCCACACAGTGCTTGGGGTGATCAGTATTTAGCAAATGGTGTCAGCCCCTACTCCACTCCGGATTTACACAGGGCAAAGGCCATGGTATACCTTGATACAAGTGTCCATACAATGGAATCCAATAATGTTCGCATGCATTTCTTTATAAATGGCGACCACCGCTCCACCCACAAGGCTCGCGATTTAACCTATGAAACCATTCATGTTCGCGATGGTGATGTTGCCTACGAAGGAAGCACAGGCAATGTTCTGGGTGAAAGCCATGCCGGCGCTCTTGCAGCACTTAACCCGACCGGACCCCTTGACGGTACCATATCTACCGGTGGTCTCTTCCTGCATTTGGGTATGGAAGAAACTTCTACCCTATACGGTAACGGTGCTGCCGGTCAATACACTCTTGTCACCCAATGGACCGGCAAAGGTGATGAAGGTGACGGTACCGGAATTTCTGCAAACTGGATGCAGTACTACCACGCAGTGGTTATTGAAATAGTTAACATCTCAAAAGCTCAATTAAGGAATGCCCTTAATAAGTCGGTAGGGGTTGAAGTAAAGACTGTTGACGGGTCTGAAAAAGTAACTACCATCTTGACTTCCTCGGGAACCGACCCAAATACAGGTCTGACTTCTGCTTCCGACGGTAAGGGTTCCAATCCGCAAGAATGGTACTATTCCGGCGGCTGGTCAGCCTATGACTCTGCCTATGACAATGCTTGGAAATACATGACAAAACCCGATGTTGCCCAAGCTGCTTCCAACTCAACCGCAACTTCCTTAAACAACAGCTATAATGGTCTTACTTTAAGAAAGGCAAACTATAACAATAGCACAAGTCAATACCTTGTGAGCGGTCTCGGCAACAGCTATTTTGGCTCTAATATCCAACCTCTTGACAATTTAGTAGACATTGTAGATAACAAAGATATAGGCTTTCAAGAAAACTTAAAAGACTGGCAAGAAGGCACTTATCATTACTTTACCGAACAAAGCCGTGCCGCACTTGAAGAAGCCTATGCTGCAGCTGTCCAAGCACAGGCTGATGAATACAGCGTTATTTACCAACCTTACCTTGATTACCTTGCATCGGAACTACAAGATGCTATTGAAAACCTTGATTATAATGAGTTTGCAGTCAGCTTTGACGGGAACGGTAACACTTCCGGTTCTATGGCTGAACTTTATGCAAAGCCCGGCATGTCCTTTAACTTGCCGGCAATTTCCTTTGAAAAAGAAGGTCACTCCTTCCTTGGCTGGACTCTTGTTAAGGACGGCGAAGTAGTTTATGCAGACGGTGCAAACTTTACCGTTGGTACCGAAGATATTGTCCTTTATGCAAAATGGGACTTAAATAACTACACCATTACCTTTGACGCTGACGGCGGCGAGGGCGGAAGCAGTGAGTCCTTACCTTACGGCAGCGCTCTTGAAGCTCCCGAAGTTACAAAGACAGGGCACCAATTTATAGAATGGCTCCCCGCGCCTCCTTCAACTGTTCCGGCTCAAGATGCTACTTATGTGGCTCAATGGGTTAAATTAAGCTATACCTTCACTTTTGATGCAAATGGAGGTGTAGGAGGGGATGAATTCACGCTCACTTACGGCGACCCGATTACACCACCGGAAGTTGAAAGGGCAGGTTATATCTTTGCAGGTTGGGATCCGACAGTGCCTGACACCGCACCTGCTGAGTCTATGATCTTCACAGCCCAATGGACGCCGGACTTATATACCGTTACCTTTGACGCCAACGGCGGTGAAGGCGGAACAAGCTACCAAGCAGCCTATGGTGAACAGTTGATTGCTCCGGCAGTTACCCGTACCGGTTATGACTTTGTCGGATGGGATCCGGCACTTCCACCCACCATGCCGGCAGAAGATGTAACCTATACAGCTGTTTGGTCAGCACGATTATATACTATTGTTTTTGATGCTAACGGAGGCATTTTCCCCGAACTTGGTGGTGTGAATTTCCATCAAACAAAGCAAGCCTTTGAGAGCCCGTTAGAGGCTCCCTTGGCAACGCGCAGCGGTTATGAGTTTGACGGATGGGATCCTGAATTGCCTGAAACAGTTCCGGGACGCACAACCTTCTTCTCCGCAAAATGGAAATTGGCCGCTGTCACTGAAACCACAGTTACCTTTAACCTAAACGGTGGTTCCGGTACCACACCGGCTGCACAGACCGGTGATATAGGTTCACCGGTTGTACTTCCGCCACAAGGCAACATCAGCAGAACAGGCTACAGTTTTCTGGGTTGGGCAGCTTCAAGTGTGGCTACTTCACCGCTAACTAGCTACCAATTCCAAAGCACTGACACTACTCTTTACGCAGTATGGCAACTTAATGTATATGACATTACTTTTGTGCTTGATAATGGTGCTGCCAATATTGTAGTGCCCACTGACCACGGCGCAATGCCTCAAGCCCCGGAAGGCTTTGAAAAAGAAGGTTATAGCTTCCTTGGTTGGGATCCTGCAATTGGAGTTGCAACCGAAGACACTACCTATACCGCTCTTTGGGAAGAAGACATTGTAGAACCCACTGTTTTCACCATCACCTTTGTGCTTGCTAACGGTGAAGACGATATTGAACTACAAGTTGAAGAAGGCGAAATGCCCAAAATCGATGACCCTGTCAGAGAAGGTTATACCTTTGGCGGTTGGAGTCCCGAACTTACAGAAGCAACAGAAGACACAACCTATACCGCACAATGGAACATCAAAGTCTACGACATTACTTTTGTTTTAGACAACGGTGAAGATGATGTAGTTGTAGCCACCGACCACGGTGCCATGCCCGAAGCCCCCGAAGGCTTTGAAAAAGAAGGTTACACCTTTAAGGAATGGACTCCCGGTCTTACCGAAGCAACGGAAGCTACAACCTATACGGCTGTTTGGGATAAGGTCCTCGTAACCCTCTTCCCGCAACCGGGGTCCGGTACGGTGCTTGACCATTCCGACGGTGACAGAATTTTAGGGATTCTTCCCGGCACAAGTGAAGAAGAATTCTTGTCCGACTATGTTGGAGTGACAGGCTACGGCGAGCTTCGTTTTTCCGAGAATGACGGGCGCTTCGGAACCGGCCGTAAGGTTGAGTTAATTGACCTTGAGACCGAAGAAGTTCTTGAAAGCTATTACATCATAATTTTCGGTGATGTTAACGGTGACGGCTTGGTTGACCAAGATGACCTTGATTTGATTAAAGAAGCTGCTTTGTTTGTGAGTGATTTTGATGTTTCTTATCCCTACAAGGTTGCCGCAGACTTAAACGGTGATGGAATTATTGACGCTTTTGACCTCAACTTGTTTAAGGCAGCAATTAAAGGTGTTTTCCAAATCGACCCTGTGGACCCTCTTAAAAACATCTAAAACATTGATTTAAGAAATAAGATAGAATAAAAAGGAAGAAATCGGTGCTAAAAACACCGGTTTCTTCCTTTTTATTTGATTTTACTATTGTAAAAATATTGATATTAGGTATAATTACAGTGTATGTTTATGTTTGCATGTAATTTAATCATAATCTAAATATAATAAATTAAGGGCTCTGTAAAGTTAAAATGAAAGAATGGGCACAAAATCAAGCGACAATCAGATACCTCCGCTTTTGTTTTTTTACAAGGTTCAAACCTGCGACCTGAGCAGGAGTATGGTTGTTAAGCGCGGA
>JAAYSC010000065.1 GCA_012524025.1 Clostridiales bacterium
ACAACTGAAATGGTATAATTTCTGCATGAAGACTCGACTCCTTTTTTGGGAGGTATTTGTTTTGACGTAGAACATTGTACCACCAAAGGTTTCGGGTCTTCAACTTTCATTTAAGTTTACAGTACGGATTAAGGCTTGGGGAGGTTTTATTATGAAAATTGCTATTTGCCCCGGCAGCTTTGACCCTGTTACCAAGGGGCATGTTGATGTTATAAGGCGCACCGCCAAAATTTTTGACAAGGTTATAGTCGTCGTCATGGTAAACTATTTCAAACCCCACAGCACTTTCACCGCCCAAGAAAGGCTTGAAATGCTGGAAAAATGCACAAGCGGGCTTGAAAATGTTTTAATAGACACTTACGGCGGCCTTTTGGCGGATTATGCCCGCTCGCACAAGGCCAATGCGGTTGTGAAAGGCTTGCGAGCCGTTTCGGATTTTGAGAATGAGTTTCAGCAAGCTTTAACCAACAAAAGCCTAAACCCGGAGCTTGAGACGGTTTTTATTACATCCAGCGCCGAATATATGTTCTTATCCTCAAGTGTGGTCAAGCAAGTCTGCGCTTTCGGCGGGGATATTAAAGACTTTGTGCCCCAAGAGGTGCACGATTTTATTGTTGAAAGAATAAAAGAAAGGAAGGCCTGACATGATAGGAAAAGCCGAAGAAATTTCTACAGATGTGCATGAGCTTTTGGAAACGATTGAAAAAGAGATTGAATCCAAGGGTACTATCCCTTTTTCCGGCACCAAGAAACTAATTGACGGCAACTTGGTTCTGGATTGCGTTGAAGACATTCGCGGTTTTTTACCCGGCGAAATTGCCGAATCAAAAGAAATTGTTGCCAGGCAAGGTGAAATAATTGCCAGAGCCGAAGAAGCCGCAAGCAGAGTAAAAAAAGATGCCAAGGCAAAGTATGACAAAGCCTTGAAAGAAATTGAAGAATACAAAAACAGGCAAATGCAAGCCGCCCAAGATGAAGCCACGCGCTTAAAAGAAAAAGCCGAGAGCGACGCTCGGGCAATTTTGGACAAGGCTGCCGACCGCGCAAAGGCCATGGTGCAAAACCATGAAATAAGCCGCCTGGCAAAGGATAATGCCAAAGAAATTGAAAACATAGCCAACCACCAAAAAGCAGAAATTTTAGGTTTGGCCAAAGAAGAGGGCGAGCAAATTCTTTCAACCGCCAGGCAAGAAGCCTCACGCATGATCAACCAAGCCAAACTTGAAAGGGAAGAAGCCCAAAAATATGCCACACAACTCAGAACATCTGCCAACAATTGGGCCCGTGAAGCTATGGGTTTGGCCGGCGAAGCACTTGCCGAATGCCATAAGAGCATAGCTTATTCGGCAGAACAAGTGGCCAAGGCCTCCCGGCATATTGATAGTATAGGCGAATAAAACGAACAAAAATCAAACTGCCGGAGCTTGGCTTTGATTCCGGCAGTTTTTCCCCGCCAAAAGGTTCCAAACGGTTGATTTGGCGGGTGTGCCGTGTTATAATGGCACAGCTTTGCGGGATTAGTACATTGGTAGTATGTCAGCTTCCCAAGCTGAAGAGGCGGGTTCGATTCCCGTATCCCGCTCCAAAAGACGATTGCCCTTGGGCAGTCGTTTTTTTGACTTTTAATATTATTATGGTAAAATTCTTATGCGTATTATTTAATTGCTAATTGAGGCTGTAGTGCGACTATCTTTCAAAATGAAAGGGAAAATAATGGCTAATCGTGAAAGTTCCAAAGAAATAGCATTTCTTTTAGAATTGAGTATCAAAGATGAAAGCTATGGATTCAGGTCCTCAATTGCTAAAGAGCTCGAAAGAGCCAGAGGGCAGTTAGTTTCTATAGAAGAGTCTATATCTACTATCAGCAGTATAAAATCAGATTGTGATAAAACAGACTACATCTTGGCTGCAAGTGCCGGAGTCTTATCCGGATTTCTTGATATTTTTTTGGTCAAGAAGCCAAATGAATCTCTTCTCACCGATATTACCGACAAGTGGTTCGCAGAAAAAACTATCGCCTTTGCAAAGCTACTTGGTTGGAAAAATACTAAGGGTGACATATTGTCTTCAGCAATAAGATTTTTGGAGAAAAAGTTCAAGGTACCCTACGACCAAACAGGTCGCGGTGAATCTGCCGGAAAAATATTTGAACTAAGCCCAAGTAATCATCATTTTAAATCACTCGCACACAATCCTAGCCTTTTAGGCCTATTCTTCTCGGTTGTTGATCAGTTCACAAATTCTTCCCATTTCGTTTCCAAGGGGGAGCTTATTGAGCTCGTGGATGCTGACGAGGGCTTTGAATTGAAAGGTAGTGATACTCCCAGTAAACTCTTCTGCGCTTTATCAAATTGGCTTGGCCATTTGATTTCAGATACCTCCGGTTCATCGGGTTCAAAAGGCCGTGGAATGGGTATTCCGTCACCACTTTTAACTTGGACGAATGATATTATAGTCTTAAAGAGAAAATTTGGAATAGAACCAAATCGTTTCGACAGGAAGGCCGCTGAGTTGGCTATGGAAACATATAAAAATGGATTTGATATTCGTTTTATGACTGCTCAGGCTATTCCTGTATTTATCAACGAAATGTTTGTCCGTTTAATTTATTCCATTAGAAGACTTGTTAAATACTTCGCTCAGACCAGTGTTGAGGAATATTCGCTCCCACAAATTCTGAAAGCTTCTAATCCTTTCACGAATTTAACGGTAAGAAGAATGATAAATGTAGCTCATGGAACTTTTTGTTTGGTGGACATCAGCGATGCAACAATAAAGGGATTTATTAAAGGTAAAGGATCTTTTAGCTCAATCGATTTCCTTTTACACCTTAATATCGTTGGAGTTGGCAGATTTACCGTATCCATATATGGTGAGATAAAGCGCGGATTCCTTCATTTCAAAAACAAAAGACTTATTAACGACGCTGCGAAAGAGCTAACTCTACTTAACAACTATGTTGAAGGGCTTAAAATTTTATCCGAAACATATAAAAATGAAAGCTTACTGTCTTTTGTTTCTGATTTAGAGAATAGCGATATGTATACCTTGGCATTCGACAAATCTTCAAGGTTGGCAGCCTTGCGTAATACTGACGAGGGAAAAATTTTGAAATCAAAAAATGATATTGATCTATATTTTTTAGGAGAAGATGTTTATGAAGAAGGATGAATTTATTATTAGATGGAGGCTGAGAATAGCTTTTTTCAAAGTTAAATGTAAGATAAAGCGAGTGAATAAAAAAATTCTCAGGCTCAATAAAACACTCAACAATATTCAAAAACTCTTTGAGAATATACGAAATATTCCAGGTGAAAAGCGTATTGAATGCGAAGGCTTCAAAGCAAGAAAAACCGACTGGGAAGAAGTAGTAAGCGGGATTGAACAACATATTAATAACACCAATTCAAAGGGTCTTAGAGTGGGATTTCTGGGAGTGGGTGCCGGGTATGCTTTTTCCTCACTCGCCCCGTCTGCCGCTATGGGAATTGCCTCAACCTTTGGTGTTTCATCTACAGGTACCGCAATTTCGGCCTTAAGTGGAGTTGCCGCAAAAAGCGCTGCTTTGGCATGGCTTGGGGGAGGTAGTTTGCTTGTAGGCGGCGGCGGGATGGCTCTCGGAAACACTGTTTTGTTTTTTCTTGGAATAGGCGGAAAAATTTTTAGCGTAACAAGCTTTGTTGCCTGCCTGCTTTATTTTACTAAAAAATGCTTTGATAAAAAGAGATACAAAAAATAATGGCCCGAATAGGAAGGCGGGATATTAATTCATATAATCTGGCCAACTTTGAGCTTAAAGAACGAATTAAGCAAGTAAAAAATGAAACAACAGAACTCAAGCGTTCAATAAAGAAAATTAAGTCGTTTGGTACGGATTATAAGTTAATGGATGAACAGCAACAGTATATGTTGGGATGTTATGTTAACCTTATGTTGGCTTCCGAGCGTCTAATCTCTACCCCTATTGAAAACCTTAAACCAAATTATATCGACTCCGATTTTAAAGAATACATTGAAAATATTGATGATGACTGCATCGGTAAAGAATACTATAACCGTAAAAATCTAATCGTATCTTTATGTAATTTACTTTATTGCATTGACCTTGATAAAAGAGACAAAAAAGTAATGTTAAAATTTTTTAGAAGTAAAAAATTCTTATCTCAATTCGGATTAACAAAAAAGGATATTGATAATTCAGTTTTCGACATTGTTAACGAAGCTCTGAGTTTCAAACATGACAATTACAAGACTAATGCATTACAAACTCGCAGATTAACCTTTGATTCATATTAAATTTTTCTGTATAGCTTAACTCCGTTATCATCATTTTGTCTTTGCAATTCGATGTATTTGTATATTCACCAAAATAATGCTATTATTTTTAGCGTAACAATGCTTAAAATCAAATAATTCTTCAAATGAGGCTTTTGGTATGAAAAAAAGTTTGCTCAACAGCAAAAAAATAAGCCCCCAATGTTCCCTCTGTGTCCACGGCAAACCCACCCCTGACGGTTTGGGAATTTTGTGCATTAAAAAGGGGCTCATGCGGCCCGACTCCAAATGTCGCCGTTTTTTATATGACCCGCTAAAAAGAGTCCCCCGTCGGCAACCGGCCTTGCCCACAATTAATCCTGAAGATTTTGAATTTTAGATATATCCATAATATTTTTAAACGGAGGGCATCGCCCTCCGTTTTTTTGCCTATTTTATGTACCTTAAATACAAAACACAGCATATAGCGGTACTGACTTAATATTGTTTTCAAAACCGAAGTTTTTGCTTGAAATGCGGATGGAGTAAGCGGGTTCATAGTCCCCCACAAACATGGCAAGGCTTTTTGACTTTGTGCGCTTACCCGTTTTAACTTCTACACCTATTATGTCATCACCTTTTTGCAAAACAAAGTCCAGCTCTGCTTTGCCTTCGCGTGTCCAATAATACAAGGCATATCCTTTTGCGGCAAAGGCCTGGGCAACATAGTTTTCACTGATGGCTCCCAAAAAGATGTTTTCAACCTCCCCCGCGGCTAAAACCGTCTGTTGTGAGATGCCGCTTAACATGCTCAACAAACCCACATCACCCATATAGAGCTTAAAAGCCGAAAGGTCGGCATAAACCGAAATCGGCATGAGGCCATGCTCAATGCGGGTGCACTTGAGCACCACACCGGCAAACTGCAGCCAGTCTATAGCCGGCCCGAAGATATTGGCTGTGCCGCCCTTTTGTGCAAGTTTATATTGGAACTTTTTGTTTTCTTTCGCCAATTGTGCGGGTATGGAGTTGTAGGCTGCCCGAATTTTTACACTTTCCGTATTAGAGGCATATTTGGCCATGTCCGCTAAATAGTCATTTATTATCCGCCCTTGAACATCCGGCAGGCCGATTAAACTGCCCGTTTCAACATAGTTTGCCACCACACGGGGCATACCGCCGACTATCAGGTATTGCCGGTATAAGTCCAAGGCCTTTTCATGCAGAGCTTTGGGGAGTGGGCTGTCATCTTTAAAAGCCAGCCTGATTTCATCCGCCAACTTCTCTTCACCCAGTGCCCACAAGAATTCTTCAAAGTCCATGGGGTAAAGGGTTGCGGAATCAACATTCCCGACAGGGAATGAATAGTTTTCACGGTTAACAGCGACACCTAAAAGGCTGCCGGCACAGGCAATATGGTATTGGGGTGCTTTTTCATTAAAGTATTTAAGCGAGGTAAGAGCCCGCTCGCAAGTTTGGATTTCATCCAAAATAATCAGGGTTTCACCCGGCAAAATGCGCTCGCGTACTTCCGTTTCTAAAAAACGAATTATGCGTTCGGGCTCAATATTATCCGAAAAATAGGAACTGACGGTAAGGTTGCTTTCAAGATTAATATAGGCTATGTTTTTATAATTTTCACGGCCGAATTCATTTAGTATATGAGTTTTACCCACCTGCCTTGCCCCATAAAGCAAAAGTGGCATGCGGTTTTTGCCCCCGGCCTTCCAAGCGTTTAGGCGTTCGCTAATTTTTCTGCGCACGAAATCACCCCTTTCAAATCATCTTTAAAATAACATCAATTGACTTTTATGTCAAGAAAAATCAAAATATTTTGACTTTTTCCCACTTAAAAGTCAAAGTGGAGTAAAATCAGGAGATTTCCACTCAATGTAAAGTTACAACACTTTACATATTATTTTCGCTTTTAGCGCACCCGTGTCCTGTCAGTCGAACAAAAACACTGTGTTTTTGTCCTATGGATTGGACAAAGAAGCGCTAATTGTTTAAAATTTCATATATAAATAAATTTCCTAACAATTAATTTTAAGATTTCGAAAGGGGATTTTTGTGAAACAAGCAATTTTAATTATGGTTGATACCCAGCGTTGTGACATGGTCGGCGCTTACCCCGGCTCCCCTGCCAAAACCCCTGCGCTCAACAAATTGGCAAAAGAGGGTACACTTTACCAAAAGGCTTACACCTGTGCACCGGTTTGCGCGCCTGCCCGTTCTGCACTTTTCACCGGCCTTTACCCACACAGCAACGGTGTTGTGGCCAACTCCACCCCCTTGAACCAAGGCGTGAAAAATGCGGGTCAATGGTTGAGCCCGCATGGTATTGAATGCGCTTACATGGGTAAGTGGCACTTGGACGGAGGCGATTACTTCGGTTACGGCTCTTGCCCGGAAGGCTACAATCCCCGCTATTGGTATGACATGAAAAACTACCTGGACTCCCTGCCCGACGACGATGCCAGGCTTTTGAGCAGAACCCCTATGGCCCAAAGGGATGACGACCCGCCCCGTGAGGGCACTTATGCCCACCGCTGTTGCAAGAAGGCCATTGAGTTTTTGGAAGAATATAAGAACAAAAGCTTTTTCTTGACCCTTTCTTTGGACGAACCCCACGACCCCTTTGTTTGCCCGCGCTCTTATATGGACGGCTTGGACCGTAGAGGCTTCAAGGTGCCCAAATACCCAAATTATAGGGCGCCCTTGGATGATAAGCCCCAAAGTCATAAAATTTGGGCTGGCCGCTTTGAGTCGGTGACTTATGAGGAGCTTGACAAGAACCAGCGGGCTCTTTATGCCTGCAATGAGTTTTGCGATGATGAAATAGGCCGTGTGCTCCAAAGGGTTGAAGAACTGGGGCTGGAGCCCTTGATAATTTACACGGCAGACCATGGCGACATGCTCTTGTCCCACGGGCTGGTGGGCAAGGGTGCAGCCATGTATGATGAAATTACCAGGGTTCCCCTGATAATTAAAGGGCAAGACTTACCGTCGGCCGACACACCTGTCTCCCACATCGACTTGCTGCCCACCCTCATGCACTATTTTGATGTAAAAACTCCCAAAGCTTTACAAGGCCGAGCCTTGCAAAGTTTGGGAGAAGGGTCAAGGGATGTTTTTATTCAATACACCCGCTACGAAACGGACCACGACGGCTTTATGGGCTACCAACCCATAAGGTGCATCACGGATGGCCGTTATAAATTGGTTATAAATTTGTTGGACTCCGACGAGCTTTATGATTTAGATTCAGACCCCTATGAGATGAAAAACTTAATTGAAGACCCGGCCTATGCCGGGGTTAGGGACACCTTGCATGACAGGCTGATAGCCCAAATGGATGACACACGCGACAACAGCCGCGGTTACCAATGGCTTTGCAGGCCTTGGCGCGAGGGTGTTGAGCCGAGTTTTGATAATTCCGGCATGACCCGTCAGGCTGTGGAAGATGATTATGTTCAGTTGGATTATTCCACCGGCCTGCCCATGGAAGAGGCCGTCAGAAAAAAATAGCTTTAAAACTTACCCGAACCGCCCGAGGAACCGGAAGAGGAGCTGCCGCCCGACGAAGAGGAGGATGAGCTGTCGTCCCTTTCTATCCTGCGGGTGGTTTGCTCTTGATGGGTGTAGCGGTCTTCCTTATGGGTCAAGATCAGCCCTTCTTCTGACAGATATTGGTGGGCCGATTTTGCTTCATGAGCCGTTTTCATTTTTTGGTAAAAGGTAAAGCAAACAATGCCCGCAACAAGCAAGGGCAAAACAAGAATCAAAATTATTTTACCGGCGACCCCCATCTTTTTGTCAGAAGTGTTTTGCCCGTCTCCTTCGGTTTGCACAGGCTTGTCTGCCCGGTCGGAACCCTCAACTTCCCAGCGGGCCAGGCAAAGGTTGAGCTCATCATAAAAACTTGAAAAGGCAGAATAGTAATCTTCTTGGCCCAGTTTGGGTAAAACTTGATCGTTTAAAATTTCTTCTTCAAAATCACCGAAGATTTCCTCGGCCCGGCCTTGGGTGTGAAAGGCCCAATCGCGTTCTTGCATATTTAACAAAAACAGCAGGCCGCTCTTATCATCACCGCGACCAAAGCCGTGCTCTTCATAAAGAGCCTGTGCGTATTGTTGGGCATTAGTGGCCACGCCCATGTCTTCAACAACCATCAGGGCCAGGTCCAGGCCGTAGCTGTCGCCCATTTCTTGAGCCAGTTGGTTGAGGTGGCCCAATTTGTAATCACTCAAAAGCTCGGCATTGTCGTTGACCGGGGGGAGGTCCGCCGCTTTTACCGGAGCGAAAAATAAAATCAGAGCTAAAAATACCGTGCTAAAAGTTAAAATCTTTTTCATAATTATCCTCCAAACACGGTAAAGACAAGCACTGCCATCAGGGCCATTAGGGGCAGGGATATCATGGCAAAGGTTTTAAAGAAAAGGCCCCAATCCACCGGCAGGTCACCGATGAGCTTGCCCGTTTGCCCATTCATTGCGAACAAAAAGCTCTTATCCTTCCAGCGGGTGGCCAAAAGCCAAACGGGCATAAGGGCATATTTAACCTCACCTTCGGTAAGTTCAATATTTGCATACTTTTGGTCAAGGCTATCATAACCCGATGCCGTGCCGCGCACGGCTGTGTCGGTTGTATTTCGCATACGCTCATGAGCGCGATGTGAGCAAGCCTCGGCATCCAAATCATACTTGTCTGCAAGAAATCCGGGCAAGTAAGCTGTGGAAAATTCTTTTAAATCGGCATAATCAAAAGGTTCAACCGAATCCATGTGGGCGTCCGGCATTTTTGATGAAGCATCTGCCGGTACCATATGAAAGTCCATTTCGCCTTGGCGAATAACACGATAATAGGAAGTTGTGGTGGTTTCAACATCGCCACGGGTGGTTACTTCCTTGTCACTGCCTTCAAATTCATAATCTGCCAAGGCCTTGGCGCTGTATAACCAGAAGGGAACATAAACACCCTTAACTTCTTCAATATGGTTTTCTTTTGAAAAGCTTTTCGGTAAGAATCTTTTGTCTTTATAAAAAGCCTTGAGGGCTTCTTGGGCCGCCTTTTTGTCCAGCCTAAAGGGAATTACATAGTCCGGCCGAGCCATATCGGCAAATTGGCCGGGCACTATTGTGGGGTTGCCGCAATAGGGGCAAGATGTGGCTGCGGTTGTTTCATCACAAACAAGTTCTGCCGAACAAGACGGGCAGCTGTAAGCCCGCATTGACTGTGCTTCTTCTTGGCTCCAACCGCGCAGGGCTGCTTCTTGGGCATGGTCGGCCTCGCTGTGGGCTTGGGCTGCGGCGGCCTCTTTTTGAGCATAAAGTTCTTCAATAGCCGCAACCTCATAACTCTCGCCGCAATATTCGCATTCAAGCTTGCCCGAAGCGCCGGCAAAATTTAAGGGACCGGTGCAGGCGGGGCATTTGAAGTTGGTGATTTGTGACGGCATGGTATCCCTCCTCTTTTTAGCCAAGCTGTTTTTTATTTAATTGTTAAGGGCTGCCCCGCAATATTCACAACGACCGTTGGCGTCGGGTATGGTTGAGGCACCGCAGGCCGGGCAGTTGACACCCGCCTTGGGCATGCTTGCCTGAACTACGCTTTCACGATGCTCCCTGTGGAGGTTTTGTAGGGCATTCTTAATTTCATTGGCTACGCGGTCGCCCTCTCTGTACTCCAAGGATCTACGGTCTGTAATCCTATTGGGGTTTACAATGAAACGAATTTCATCAAACCATGGGTGATTGAGGTGGATATTAATATAAAAATCATACTCATACTTATAGCGGGGCGGGGAATAGCTGACTTCTTGACCGTCTGCATCTTTTTGAAATTCTTCTTCTTCGCTTTCATCAATACGCAATTCACAGCCTGTGACCTGTGAAAACTCGATCAAGTCGACATTGCGGTCCCTGTAAGAGCCGCCGGAAGCAACCAGTAAGAGGCCCTTATCGTCGTCAATGTAAACTTTCGTGTTTAGGCCCAGTGTGCGGGTTGGATTGAATTCAGCTAAGCGTGCCTTATTTGCTTCGCGCCAGGCCAAATGCTCTTTCATATCATCCACAGTCATTTTCTTGCGACCGGTAAGGTTTGGGCTTATGTCTTTGGAACAATCTTTGCACATGTTGCCGTCGGACAACTTGCGATTACCTAAAAATTTAATTCTGTTGCCGCAAAAATCACAAAATTTCTTGTCAAAAAAAGCCATAGCAGAGAGCTCCCTTCATTATTATTTTTTATCGGCGTCATCAAAAACATCGCCGCATTCGGGGCAGAACTTGGGCGGGTTTGCCGGGTCTTCGGGTTCCCAACCGCATTTGTCACATTGGTATTGGGGGGTGCCGGCAGGTTTTGGGCTACCGCAAGCACTGCAGAATTTGCCCTTGTTGACTTGGCCGCAAGAGCAAGCCCAACCAGCTTCATCCGCCGGTTTTGGCTTACCGCATTCGTTGCAGAAGTTGCCGGTGTTACCGGTTTGGCCGCAAGAGCAAGCCCAGCCCGACGCCGGGGCTTGTTCTTGGCCGCCGCCTTGGGGCGGGGCCTGTTGAGCTTGTTGGGCTTGTTGTTCTTGGCCCATGCCATAAAGCCCTTGCGCATTCATACCGCCCGCCTGGCCCGCCATGTTCATACCCATGAAGGCCATGGCCGGCCCGGCACCTTCGTTTTGTGCCGCCGATTGCATGGCTTGCGCCTGGGCACCCACAAGGTGGGCTGCCGCCCTGGTCGGGTCCATGAAGGCTGCATTTCTTTGAAGCTCTTTTATCATCTTTTGGTCTTCTTCGTCGGCATTGACCGAAGACATACCGAAAGAAACAATTTCAATCCCGCGAAGGTCGCGCCACTTTGCTGACAGGATATCATTGAGGGTTTGCCCCAACTCTTCCGTATGGCCCGGCAGGGCACTGTAGCGGATACCCATGGCCGAAATACGGGCAAAGGCAGGTTGCAAGGATGTTAAAAGCTCGGTTTTGAGCTGGCTGTCTAAATTTTCACGCTCATAGTCTTGCTCAACATTGCCGCTGACATTGGTGTAAAACAAGATGGGGTCGGATATTTTATAGCTGTATTCGCCAAAGCAACGGATGCCGATATCAATATCAATCCCCGCGCGCTCATCAACCACGCGGAAGGGCACCGGGCTTGGGGTACCGTATTTGTTGCCGATAATTTCTTTTGTATTAAAATAATAGACGCGCTGGTCCTTGGCCGTGTCACCGCCAAAGGTAAAACGCTTGCCTATGGTTGAAAATGTTTTCTTAATATTATCGCCAAGTTTACCGTAAAAAAGTGAGGGTTCGGTTGAGGTGTCGTAAACAAACTCACCCGAGTCGGCACAGATATCCACAACCTTGCCTTGTTCTACAATAATCATGCACTGGCCGTCGGCCACGGCTATGATTGAACCGTTTGAGATGATATTGTCTTCACCTTTAACATTTGAACTGCGCCCGCTTGTGCGTTTTTGCCCCTTGCGGACAAGCACTTGGGCCGGAATTGCTTCACAATAAAAATACTCACGCCATTGGTCGGCCAAAACGCCGCCTGCCGCGCCTATACCTGCTCTTAAAAGTCCCATAAATTACACTCCTTTAAAAATAATCGTAAATCTTTTATGCCCAAGGGTCTGTGGATTCGGGTTTTCTTATATCGGCCAATAAATGCTGTTCCCAAAGGTACCATTTGCCGTCTTTGGCCAAGCGTAAAATAATGGGGCGCTCACTGTCGGCCCCGCCGGAACGAATGAAAAGCTTAGCATAGCTTTCTTCTTGGTAGCTGTAGGGGTTTTCGCTGACGGTCACCGTGTAAGGTTTTGTTGGGCTGTAATCATTCCCCGGCCCTGCGCCTTCAAAGTATGAGCGGGGAACATAATCTTTACCGGCCATGCGGTCGGCTATAAACTGAAGCTCATGGTTACTGAGTGCCTGCGGGCCTTTTAAGAAATTTACCATGGCCAAGGCTTCATCCTTATTATGGGAGTAAAGGCTCATGGCAACCACGAAAAGTGCCGCCGTATCAAAGGGTGTTTGCAGGGCCGCTTGCGGCAGGGCTGTGAAAGCAGCTAAGCTTTGGGGTATGTCCGCAAATTCAACACGGACACTTTTGTCGCCACCGGAACCTGAGTTGCCGGGAGCGGCGTTTTTAATTTTGTCAAAAAATCCCATAAACAGTTCCTCCTCCAAGTAGAATCCACTTAAACAATAAAACTTCCAAACACAAGAAGATGAGATGATTTCATCGTCAAAGAAAATGACCCTCGCCTTGCCCCATCCTCTTAATAGCATCATACCATATTGGTATGTATTTGTCATTACTATTTGTGCAATAGTTTTAGCTTTCTGACACAAAAACAGCTACCCCTTGAGGGCAGCTGTTTTATCTTTTTGCCAATTAGTCATTTAATTCCAACAGCCAATAGGCAACCTTTTCGCGCTTCCATGTGTATGTAATATGTAATTTTCCGTCCTTATAAACAATGGCCGGATAGGAATACTCGCCGGGCTCATCTTCCAAGACCAAAATTTCTTCCCAAGTATCGCCGTTGTCAGCCGAATGCATAAGGGTTAAGGGTGTACGAGCACCCCAGTCTTCACCGATAGGGTTAGAGACCAAGTAGAGCCCGCCCTTGTCGTCCCTGTCTAAATCCAGGCCGCTGTTATTATTGAGCAGGTCGGTCTTGTAAGCCTCTGACCAAGTTTGACCATAATCTTCGGAATCGCTTCGGTAGATATAGCCCCTCGCTGTCCTGGTCAGCATATGAACCTTGCCGGGTGCGGATTCCCACAGGCTGGGTTGAATCATGGGGACAAACTCATCACCTGTCGCAACATCTGCCTGGCGTTCCCAAGTGTCACCGTCGTCCGTGGAAGTGTCGGTAAAGCTCAGCCATTTGCGGTGGTGTTCGCTGGAGGCCGGAGCCAAAACTCTGCCGTCGGACAGGCGAATATTTTTATTTTTAACAGGGCCGCGGCCGTTGTTTTCGTCACCGGGTACGATTTCAAAAGGCTCGGACCAGGTTATTCCGCCGTCGTTTGACTTGCTCAACCAGGTGCCCCAAACAGGGACCTTTTGCCCAACTTTAAAATAAAGATAAATCACACCGTCTTGCCTTAAAAACAAGACCGGATTCCAATGCGGTACATTAGGGTCGGCCGTAACCCTTACGGCCTTTTGCCACTTGCCGCCGCTTTTAACGCTGACCCAAACATCAACATCATTGTCGCCTTCTTCCTTGCCGCCAAACCAAGAAACGACCACATCGCCGTTTGGCAAGGGCAAGACGGTGGAGGCATGGCAAGACGGGGTGGGTGCTGTTAGTTCATCAAAAACCATTTCCTTTGACTTCGTCCTAATCATTTTTACACCTGACCTTTTCATATTTTAGGGCAGCTTGTTACCGGCCGCCCTGTAAAGTTCATACCACTCTTCACGGTTTAAGTCAACATCCGCCCCCTTGCAAAGCTCACTTAAACGCTCGGGGTTGGTGGTACCGGCTATGGCTTGAATCTTGGCCGGATGGCGCAGAATCCAGGCAAAGGCTATGGCCGTTTTTTCAACCCCTTTTAAGTCCGCAAATTCTTGAAGTTTTGCATTAAAGGAGGCAAACATTTCTTCATTGTCTATAAAGGTACCTTCAAAAACCCCGTATTGCAAGGGCGACCAGGCTTGGATGGTTATCCCCTTTAGCCTGCAGTATTCTAAAACACCGCCGTCGCGGTCCAGGGCCGGGTTGATTTCCATATTGACATTAAAGCCTGTGTCTATCATGGAAGAGTTGGTTAAACTCAGTTGGAGTTGATTGGTTACTAGCTTGTGTCCTATAAAACTTTGAAGCAGCTCCATCTGCCTGGGGTTTTGGTTACTGACACCGAAATAACGAACCTTGCCGGCCTCATGTAAAACATCAAAGGCTTCCGCCACTTCTTCGGGCTCCATTAAAGTGTCCGGCCTGTGGAGTAATAAAACATCAATATGGTCCATCCCCAGCCGCTTCAAGCTACCGTCAACCGAGTTTAGGATATGTTCTTTGGAAAAGTCATAATAACCCGACCTGATACCGCATTTGGTTTGAACGAGAATTTTCTCACGAATACCCAAGGCTTTCACCGCTGCACCGAAAACTTCTTCTGCCGCGCCACCGCCGTAAATGTCCGCATTGTCAAAAAGGTTTATTCCCGCTTCCACTGCCGTTGCCAGGAGCCTTTCCGCTTCGTCTGCCTCAAGGCCGGCTATCCGCCAGCTGCCCAAGGCAATTTCGGATGCTTCAAAAAGTCCGCCGATTTTGATTTGTTTCATAGCAAAACCCTCCTTCTTATATTTTAATTTTATCTACCTTCAACCTTTATTATAAACATATGAAAAACTATCTTCAATGGCAAGTTAAGATCTTTCGTCTTTTCTTTATGGACAGCCCTTCTTTCTTTGTGCTAACATGTGGGTGGATTTAGATTAGAAAGAGGTGGCTACATTGCTAAAACCCATAAAAAAAATTGACCCCAAAACAGGCCTTGAATACAAACTTTTGACCGATAAAACAAGCATAAGCCGCAAGCTCTATTTTTCTAGCGAAAGCTGGTTGAGTGACAACAGGAATATAGCCTTTTTTCGTGACAGCGATAGAGGCGGGCAACTCATAAAGCTTGATGAAGAAAGCCTTGAGGAAACTGTTTTGGCAGATGCCAGGGACGGCTTTTTGATTCACAGCTTTGGGCTTGACAGAAAGAAAGACATTGGCTATCTGGTCAAGGATGATATGCTCCGGGCTTTGGACGCCCATTCCGGCCAAGGGCAGCCCATAGCGAAACTGCCGGAAAATGCCAAGCCCTTGGGTCATTACACGGCAAGTAAAAGCGGGCTATTACCCATGACCTTCAAGCTGCCCAATGGAATTTTTTGCCTGGCCTTGACCGACCCTGCAAAAGGCGAAACAGAAATCCTTTATTATTCAGACACCCCCTTGGGCCACTGCCAGGCCTGCCCCGCAGATGATGATACTATTTTTTTCTGCCATGAAACGGGCGGGGATGCCATCCAACGCATGTGGCACTATGTTATTTCGGAAAAAAGAGCCATCCCCTATTTTGTTGAGCGCTACGGTGATTGGGTAACCCATGAAACTTGGAGTCAAGACGGCACTTATATGACCTTTATCTTGGCCCCGGATGAAATTTGGCGGGGTGAAAAAGACGGTAGGAACTTCAGAAGAATAGCCAAAAGCCAAGAATACCACCACTGTGCCCCTTCACCCACAAACAAGTGGATAGTCGCAGACAGAAGTCAGGCCGGTGAGATAGTCTTGGTGGATGCTACTACAGGGGTAGTACGGGTTTTGGTAACGGGCCACTTTCCGCCGACGGGGCTTGAGCACCAGCACCCTTCCTTCAACAGAAGCGGCGATAAGATTCTTTTCACCGCTGCGCAAGATGATAAGGGTGCCTGCCAAATCGGCCTTATCGATCTCAAGCAATTAGAAGGCTTTGAGGCTTGAGGCTTGGAATTTGCTCTATATTTCTTTTTATAGTATAATTTAGCCGAAGGATGTGAGCTTATGAGGAGCTGCTTTTATTGCAAGGCCCCTGCCACACGCCGAAATATATTGGAATGCCAGCAATGTAGGAAACATTTTTGCCCGGCCTGTTTTGAAAACAAAATATCACCCAAGGCCTTCCCCGAAATGTACAGGCGGCACATAATGTGCCCGGATTGCTATTTGGAAAAATACGGCAAAAATCGCAGAGGCCGAAGATAAGAAAGAAAATTCCCCGAAGTCCGCAAGACTTCGGGGAGCTTTTTATTTATCAGAGTTTTTACAGGACATTTATGGTTTCGACTATGTCAAGATAAAAGGCCTTAACCTCAACCGGCCTTGTCAAACCGCCGACAATGGCCAAATGGTCACCGTAAAAAACAGGCATGACATTCCATACACCGGGGCTTATGTCATTTTTATCAAATTCCTTTTGCGCTTCACCCTTGGGCGCCATAGCCGAAACCGTATTTACCAGGCCGTCGTTTGCCTGCCAGGCCGGGTCGGGGGCGTAAAGGGTGGATATGAGCGTAGTCATTAGGAAAATCACATCGGTCTTACTTGGGTCGGGTAAGCGAAAGCCCAGGGGGCCGGGCTGTGTACAGTCGGTCGGCACCGAAAAATAATAAATGTCTTCATAGGTTGGGATGCCGGCATTGAGCTCGGCCGCACCTTTGAAGGTTATGTCATAGGCGCCGCTGCCCTCACCTATACCGATGGCAAAGGCCCGGCTCATGGCCTTGAGATAATCAAATATACCCAGAAGGCTTGGGATATCACCTTTTATGTCGGTCAGCCCCACTGCCTGCGCCATGGTGTAAATCAGGGGCATGGCCTCGCCGAAAGAGGTTCCGTCATGGGGGGAAGCCAGGGTGGTTATGGAGTGCACCAGGCCGCCGTTTCCGCCCGCATAAAGGGGCGAAAGATCGTCCACCGGCGTGGCCGCACGCTCTGCTTCGTCCCCCGCTTCCAAAAGAGCGGAAAGCAAGCGTATGGTGGCACCGCCAAAGCTGTGGCCTGCCAAATTAACCTTTTTTATCTTCCCTTGAGCATCCGCTTGGCCCCAACCTTCAAAGAGTGCCCTGCCGCTATAGTCTTCGCCAAAGCGTTCTATACCGACTTTTTCACTGTAGGCCAAACCGTAATCCACCACCGTGCCTGTCAGTTGAGCATAAAGCTCACAGGCCCTGACCCTGGCACTGCGGACCGGATCAACGGAAGCGGCGTAGGCCTCATAGCCTTGATCACGAAGATATTCTAAAACATCACCGTCTTGCATGCCCCAGTAGGGCATAATCTTATAAAATTTGTCATACTCACCGTAACCCCAGTAACCGTTGACAAAAACAAAGGGATAGTTTGTGCCTTGACCTTCGACCGACACAGCCGAAACGGAAAAGCTCAAACTTGCCGCCAACATACAAACAGAAATCAGCAAGGAAAGCATACCTTTGAGTTTCTTTTTTTTGTTTTTCAACATATAAAATCTCCCTCTCATATTATCTCTTTTAAAAAACACGCTTTCAACCAAAAAGAGTCGGATAAAAGCGTGTTTTGTTTGTAAAGTGTTTCGCCTTTACTTGGCTTCGAAATAAAAATCGGTCACCGCATAGTAGCTACTCTTGGGTTGCGAGTTTTCGTCAAACAAGAGTGCCCAGTCATTGCGGCCGCCTTTGTCCCACCTGCGGTAAGATTCCACATCATTGACACCCCAGAAGGTAACATTTGTTATTACATGGGCATAGTCTCTGTAAACCTTGAAAATCTGCCTGTAGCGTTCACGCTGATAAACCTCCCGCCAGGCGGGTATGGTTTCAAATTTATGTAAATCAATGTCATTATAAACCGTCATGTCTACTTCGGTAAACTCAATGTCCAAACCCAGGGGAGCGAAGCGTTTTATTTCTTTTTCAATCCTGCGAATGCTCTCGTTGGGGTGCATAAAGTCATAATGGCCTTGAATACCAAGCCCGTCTACTCTGATACCTTCGGCTTGAAGTTCTTTCAAAAATTCATAGGTATAATCTGACTTGGTTCCGTTTCTTGCCAGCTTGGTTTCGTTATAAAAAAGCTTGGCGTCCGAGCCGATTTCATCAAGGGCTTGGGCGGCAAAGCGGAAGGATTGCTTGACATATTCCTCACCGTAAAGCCTGTAGACTAAATAGTCTTTGTACTTTTGGCTCTTGTCATAGTTGAGGGCTTCGTTTACAACATCCCAGCAATAGACAACATCGTCATAGCGGTGAATAATCGTAAAAATATGGTCTTTCATTCTCTCATAAAAAAGTTCGGGTGAGGCGTAATCATCACCGTCATACATCATCCAAGGGCAAGAATCATAAGCTTGGCCCCAAACCAAGGTGTGGCCGCGCATAACAAGGCCGTTTTCACGGCAGAAGTCCGCAATTTTATCCGCTTCACCAAAACGCCAATCATTTTCAGCCGGGTGGATATTGTCGACCTTCATGGCATTTTCACAAGTTATGGAATTGAAGTTTTTTAAGATCATTTCCTTGTTTTCGTTCATGGTGCGAGAAGATACCGCAACACCAATTTTAAAATAATCTTCATAAGCGGCCTTAAGTCCGATATAGTCATCCCCATCAGTCCTTTCCACCTGTCCCCCGCCTGTGCCCAAAAACAAAGAAGATAAGGCCATAAGGGCCGCAACAAGCAAGGCAAAGGCTCTGTCCAAAAGATCCAACATAAAAGCTACCCCCTTTTTTATTTTCAAGTTAATTGTAAGGTTGAAGCGAAAGTTTGTCAATTCTATTTTGAAATTGAAGAAGAGGGATTCTTGTGCTATAATCTGCAAGTAAATATTGCCGCCCGTAGCGAAGCTGGATATCGCAGCAGATTCCGATTCTGAAGGTCGGGGGTTCGACTCCCTCCGGGCGGGCCACCCCTCCTTGCTTAGCAAGGGGGGGCTTTTTTTAGGAGGGAGTCGAACCCTGAGAGGGTTTCGCCGTTAAGAAAACATGCCGGGGGCATGTTTTTAGGTGAAAGGCCCGAACGGCTTTGCCGTGAGGGTGCAGAACGCAAGCCGAAGGCGATGCGGTCGTGTCCCTCCGGGCGGGCCACTCCCCTTGCTTGGCAAGGGGGGTTTTCTTTTTTCTCTCCATCTCCGGGGGCATGTTTTTAGAGATATTCATTTTTAATATTAATATTATCGCTTTTTATGTTAAGTTATAGGCATAAGATTTTCAGGAGGTGTTAAAATGGCAAAGAATTTTAAAAAGCTCACCATTCTCCATTCCAATGACCTTCATGGGGACTTTTTAGCCAAAGAAATTGATGACTCCCTTTTGGGCGGTGTTTCAATGCTTTCGGGCTATGTCAGCAAGGTCCGCCGCGAGGAAGAAAATGTAGTTTACGCAATTGCCGGTGATATGTTCCGCGGTTCACTTATTGACAGTGAATACAAGGGCATATCAACAATTGAAATTATGAATATGATTGCGCCCGATGTGGTCACCCTGGGCAACCATGAGGTTGACTATGGGATTGCCCACCTTCTTTTTCTGGAAAAATGTGCCATGTTCCCGATTATTAATGCCAACCTATATTTGACAACCAACAATGTCAGGCTCTTTGATTCCCACATCATTTTGGAAATCGACGGCATGAATGTTCTCTTCATCGGTGTTTTGACCGAAGAGGTCATGGCACAAGCCAAACTTGAAAAACTCATCGGTTCCATTGTAAATGTGGAAGAAGCTGCCCGTGAGGTCGGTAAAATCTGTGACAGCTATAGGAATGTGGATATTGACTTCACTGTTTTACTGACTCATATCGGTATTGAGGCCGACAAGGAGCTGGCAGCCATGCTGGACCCACGCTGGGGTGTTGATATTATCATAGGCGGTCACAGCCATACGCTTTTGGAAAAACCGGTTGAAGTTGCCGGCATCCCTATTGTTCAGGCCGCTTCCGGGACTGCTCAGATAGGCCGCTTTGATATTATGGTTGACACCGACTTGAACTCCATTGACAGCTACGAGTGGCAGCTTATACCGATAAACTCGGAAAACTGCCCGCGTGACACTCAGTTGGAAGAAATAATCTTAAAATATAAAAACGAAACAGATGAGAAATATAACAGGCTTCTTACTCGTTTGGCCGACCGTTATACCCATCCGCAAAGAAACACCGAAACCAGCTTGGGCAAGCTTTTTGCAGATGCCTATAAAGACGCTCTTGGGGTTGACATGGTCTTCCTGGGTTCCGGTAGCATAAGGGGTAACGAAATGGGGCCCATCGTCCGCCACTATGACCTTATGCAGATTTTCCCTTATAACGATGCTACTTGGGTAATTTATGTAAACGGTGAGCAGCTTCGCAGGATGATAAGCCATATTCTTAGAGAAGAGGCCTTTTTCGGGCATACCGAATTTTACCAATTTTCTCGCGGACTTCGCATCGAATACGACAGAAAAAGCAAGGAACTCATAAGTGTTTCTTATAACGGTTCGGAAATAAAAAATAATGATGTATTTAAGATGGCCATACAGGACTACCACTTTCAAAGCATGGATGAGTTTTTAAATGTAGGCCATGAGGAAATTCAAGAACCCAAAAAACCCAAGGTTATTTCAACCAACAACACAAATATGCTGGAAGAATTTTTTAGGCACCATGAGCTTATCCGTGTTTCGGAAGAGAAGCGCTTGATAATTCACGAATAAACCTAACTTAAGTCACAAAAAAGCTATGCCGAGCTTGGCATAGCTTTTTTGTTTTTTAGACTTCTATTCGAAACTGCTCAAATATTCAACCAGCTGCCTTGCGGTTCTGCCGCTTCGTCCCCCTTTTTCAAGGGCAAAGCGTTCGGCTGAAAGCTCCAAGTTTTCTGTGTTTTTAAGCCCATATTGTTCTGCCAGGTCCCAAACGATTTTTAGGTATTCATCTTTATCGGGCCTAAAAAATCCGACAGCCAAGCCGAAGCGTTCGGCCAGGGCCAGTTGGTCTTGCATGGTTTCACCTGCATGAACATCATCACTTGCCCTGTCCGCAAAGCTTTGCTTGACCAATTGCCGCCTGTTGCCGGTTGCGTAGATAGCGACATTATCGGGCTTGACACCGGCCGTGCCTTCCAAAATAGCCTTGAGGGCTCCAAATTCATCGGAACTTTGATCAAAGGAAAGGTCGTCTATAAATACGATAAACTTCAAGGGATTAAAAGCCAGTTTTTCCATCAATGAAGGTATTTCCATCAGCCTTTGCTTACTGACTTCTATAAGGCGCAAGCCCTCCCCGGCATATTCATTTGCTATGGCCTTAACGGTTGAGGACTTACCCGTGCCGGCATCACCGTAAAGCAAAACATTGGCTGCTTTTTTCCCTGCCAAGAGTGCTTTCGTGTTCTGCAGTACCCTAAGGCGAGGCTCCCGGTAGCCGCTTAAGTCCGAAAGCCTTACGGGGTCGGGGTTTGCAATTGGGACAATGGCTTTGTTTTCAAAGCGAAACATGTGCCTGCCCGCAAAAATTCCGTAGCCCTTAATGTTTGCCTCTTTGGCGTATTCTAAATACTCGGCCTTTATATCTATTTGGGAGTTTTCCCAATGTAAAAGAAAATCGCTGCCCTCAAGGCCCGCTAAAATATCCTGGCTTTTAAGGCCGGCCAAGTCGTTTAACAGGCCCAACTCCGCTTCCAAAGCGGCCTGCATTTTAGGTGATACAGACTGTCCCCAAGCTTTTTTTATTATGTAGGCATTTTCGTCTTCAAAAACCTTTTCTGTAATAAATTCGCTCAAATTTTCGTTTTCAGCCAACAAAAGGTTGAGGAAGCGGGCGTAAGAGGGCATGAGCTCTCGACCGCAAGAAGCTTTGGCTTCCAGCATTTTTAATAAGGCAGCCACAACTTCATTTTTAAGCAAATTTCTAAATATCACAAGGCAGGACAAACGCAAATGTAAGTTTTCAAAGCTTTTCAAAAAACCACTCCTAAACTGTCATCCTCTGCCCTATTATAGCCCCGAGTCAAGCTTGTTTTCAAGCAAAAGAAAAAGCACTCACCAAGGCGAGTGCTCAGAAGATTACTATTTCGCTTATTTCAAACCAAATTTATTGCGGTAGTAACGCCTACGGCGGGCCTTGAATTTCGCCAATTCTTCCGCCTGTTTTTTGCTTTCCGCTTCAAAGGCTTTTTTTTGGCCGGCTATGGCCAAGTCCAGGGCGTTTTCAATAAAGGCCTGGTCTATGGCAGAAGGGTGCTTGCCGTCAACAAGGGGCGGGAGCTTACGGTAACCGGGGCGGTTGAAGTTATTGTAATAATCGCCCAAAACCAGTTTGCCCCGCTTGTAGTTATAAAAAATTTCTAAACCGCTGCCTTTTTTACGGTTATAGCGCTCTATTATTTCACTTATGTTTTTCTTGCCGGGGCGTTTTATTGTTAGTTTGCGCATTAAATCCACACTTTCAAAAGTTTTATATACAATGAGTAATACCATGGATTATAAATTTAAATCACAGTCCACCTTTCGGTAGCCTAATATTAAGACTTGTAAGCAGGCTTTTCAATAACAAACAGGAATTATCAAATTTAATTGTTACAATATACAAAATATTTCCGCTTTTTCGGCTAAAGCGCCGGGAGAGTGGGAGCCATAATCTTTTGTTTTTTGCTGAAAGTTACTTCACTTTTCAGGTTTATTTTTTTTAATTAAGACCAGGGGGATAAATATAAGCAGGCCCACAAGTGCCGCTGCGGGAAAAACTTCCGGCACGGGGACTAATACGGTTTCCATAAAATCATTGACATACTCGCCCGCTGCATGGTTATGGGCAAAAAGTTCAATAACCCAATTACCCAAGATCGGCCCTATCAACATAGGTAAAAGCACAAAAAATATCATCCTTATACCTTGAAAAAGCCCCAGCCTGTCCGGCGGAGTTAAGTCACGCACGGTTGCGTTTAATATTATCATCAAAAAGCCGTAGCCGGTAAAGAAAATTAGGGCTATGAGGCCGAAGGTCCAAGGCTTGCGGGCGAAGAAGGACAGGCCCAGGCCTATAATAAAAATCAGGGCTGCCACATAAACGAAGCGGTCTTTGCCAAATTTGTCCACCAATTTGCCAAGCCCGATAATCCCGCCTATGGCCGCCAATAAAATTATGCCCGCAATAACCCCCGCCGTGGGTGTAATGTTTAGGTTATTGATATCAAAACCCAGGTAATGTTCCAAATAAATCAGAAGATAGGGGAAAAACATCTGGACAGCTATACCGAAAACCCCGACTGCGCTCAAAGCCAAATAAAGGGCGGCATTTTCTTTAATAACCGATGGCCTAAAACCGTAAAACAAGTCCGCCAAATAATTGCTCTTGGCCTTTACCCCGTCAGCCGATTCGCGCAAGCTGAAAAAACCGATTAGTCCGCTCAAGGCCACAATAATTCCAAGGCCCATGAAACATGCGGGGTAGCCCCATATGGCAACACCCGCCCCGAAGGCCAGGGTAACGATAACTGTTGCCAAAATCGGCATGAGGGCCAGTATGGCTTCCGCCGTTCCCCTGTTTTCCGGTTGGGTGACTTCGGTTACCCAGGCATTGAAGGCCGCATCATTTGCCGTTGAGCCGAC
>JAAYSC010000093.1 GCA_012524025.1 Clostridiales bacterium
AACCGGCATAAACCATAAGGGGGTATACAGATAATGGGCAACATTATATTTAGCGAGGGGAGCGGAGTTACTAACTCCATTTTCGGCAAATCCCAGGAGCCGATAAAGGCGTTCCTCGAAAAGAGGGGCGAGGCGTTTGAAGCGGAGAGCGTGCTTCCTCTGCTTTTCAACATCGAAGAATCATCTAACTTTGCGGAGAAATACACCACGATGACCGCCATGGAAGGGTTCAAGCCGGTAGGGGAAAACGGCGAGTATCCGATTGACGGCAATCAGGAGGGTTTCTCCAAGTACTTCGAACACGATACATGGAAAAACAGCTTTTCGCTGTCGAAAGAAATTATCGACGATGCAAAGGCTATGGATCTGAAACGCCAGCCGGAAGCGTTCATTGCGAGCTACTACCGCACAAGGGAGCTGCTCGGCGCTGCGCTGTACGGCACGGCTATTGGCGGGGGGACTTCTGTTAAATTCAGAGGAAAGACCTATCCGACAACCTGCGCAGACGGGCTGCCCGTGTTCAGTAAGGTTCACAAGTCGGCTACCAAAAGCTCATATACTCAGTCTAACCTGTTTGCCGATGCGTTCTCCGTAGATGCGCTGTCGGCAGGTGAGACCAAGATGCAGCTTTTTGCCGACGATGACGGCAACCTGCTTGACATTTCACCCGACACTATCGTAATTCCCAACCTGTACCAGCTTAAAAAGGCTGTGTTTGCAGCAGTCGGAGCCGATAAGGACCCGGCGACTTCAAACAACGGTTTTAACTACCAATACGGTAGGTGGAACATCGTTGTGTGGAGCTATCTCAATCAGTATATTACCGCAAACACGGCACCGTGGATTCTGTTTGACAGCAAAGCTAACGGAATTTACGGCGGAGCAAACTGGCTTGACCGTGAGAAGCTGACCGTTCGTTCCACGCTGGACGAAAACACCGACGCCAACGTATGGAGAGGAAGAGCGCGATTTGTCGCAGGCTTCAACGACTGGCGCCCTCTCGCCGTATTCGGTGTTACGGGCGGAACTCAGGCTGTACCAGCCGCTGATTAAGCGCATGGCATTATGGCGCCGCGTCTGTGCATTCGGCGCGGCGCTCTTTTCAAAAACGAGGTTCAGTATATGACTATCAAAGAATGCTTTGATTTTGTCGACGAAGTAAAGCCGAACTACTTTTCAAACGAACGCAAGCTTCAATGGATAAACGAGGTCGAGGGTCTTGTTCAGACAAAGGTTCTGCTTATAGCACCGGAAGATGTTATAAGCTATACCATTGACGGTATCGATACAAAATTGATGTTTGCACTGCCGCCTCACGACAACATCTATCCGGCGTATCTTTCGGCTATGATTGACTTCTGGAACGGTGAGTATGACCGTTACGCAAACACAAAGCGGATGTTCGATGAGCGGTTTTCGGAATACTCACGGTTTATTGCGGCTGCATACCGACCGGCTTTAAAGTGGAGGCATATAAACAGATGATACGCAACAGAGACTTAATGGCGACGCCGCCTTACTATATATCGGCATACGGTATCTGGCTGAAACTCGGCAATCAGGGAACGGAGCAGGATTTTATAGATTCGCTTCAAGGCGCTGACGGCGAGAAAACGCTTATACAGTATAACGGGGCGACAGGGAACCTCGAATGGAAACACGAGAACGGGGAGAGCTGGGCTGTCCTGCTGTCGTTTACAGATATCATTTCGCAGGGTGAAGCCGATGTAATAGCCGCTTGCCTTACACACGCTAACACGGCACAGCTTCACTCCGAAACGGCGGCTGGTTATGCGGAAGACGCACAGGGTTACGCCTCGGCTGCCGCGGCAAGCAAGACGGCGGCTGAAAACTCTGCGGCTTCTGCTGCGAACCATGCGAACAACGCTTCGGCAAGTGAAACCGCTGCGGCAGGGAGTGTAGCGGCGGCTGCCGGAAGTGCATCAACGGCAGCAAGCAAGGCAAACGAGGCGGCGGGATCGGCTGCCGCGGCACAGAACAGCGTTTCGGCTGCTGCGGCGCAGGCGTCTGCTGCTGCCGGTTCGGCTGCTTCTGCCGGAAACTCGGCGGATGCTGCAAGCGGGAGCGCTGCTTCTGCTTCTGGTTATGCATCGGCGGCAAGCACCAGCGCAGGAGAGGCGGCGGCATCGGCTGCCGCAGCACAGGCGGCGGCTTCCGGAATGCTGCCTACGAACTATGAGACGCTGACTAATAAGCCGTCAATCGGCGGCACAACGCTTTCGGGAGCGCTTACGCTTGCAGCGCTTAAAATACAGGCTGAACTTGTAGCGGGAACAAACGTTACTCTTACACCCAGAGCTGATGGTAAAGTAACAATATCAGCGGCAGGCGGGAGCGGCGGGACGTCGGATTATACCGCACTTACAAACAAGCCGCAGATAAACAGCGTGGAGCTGTCGGGAAACAAGAGCTTGACAGATCTCGGTATCGCTTCGGCAACGGCGCTTGCGGCGAAGCAGGACAAGCTGACGGCGGGAACGAACATCACGATATCCGGAACAACGATATCGGCGACTGATACCAAAGACTATAACGCGCTGTCGAACAGACCGCAGATAGCGGGAGTAACGCTTTCAGGAAACAAGACGCTTGCAAGCCTGGGCATTGCCCCTGCAGCGCACACGCATCCGGAGTATGCGGCTGCTGCCCACAATCATGACAGCAGCTACGCGGCGGCAACGCACGCTCACGCCGGTTATGCTCAGGTGCTGATATTCCAGAACATAAGCGTCGCCGCCTCTGTGTGGGGGAGCGACGCGACTTATACCGATTATCCTTTTTCGGCGACGGTATCGGCAACCGGGGTAACCGCAGATTATCTGCCGGAAGTCATCTTCGGCGCAGTCGAAGCGGCAGGCGGCAGCTTTGCGCCGGTGGCTTTAAGCGGCGCAGGAACGGTTAAGATTTACGCCAAAGCAAAGCCGACGGCGACGATTACAATTCCCTCAATCCTCTGTACAAAGGCGGTGACATGATGATAGGCAAGACAAACGCATTGGCGGCAGGCATCCCCGCGGGATATCACGACACGTCAGCGGTTGACGCGGCGGCGGAAGACGTGGCGCAGGGAAAGAAAATCGTGGACGCGACGGGGGCGGTAGTTACCGGTACGCATGTGTGTTCCGGCGGCGGAACGCCTGTTCCTGTCGCAAAAAAGGATATAAATTTCTACGACTACGACGGCACCCGCGTCGCGTCGTGGACACTTGCGGAGCTTGCTGCCGCAACCGCGCTGCCGGCGAATCCGACGCACGACGGACTGACCGCGCAGGGGTGGAATTGGACGCTTGCTGGCCTTAAAGCGGAAAATGCGCCGATGGACGTAGGGCAAATGTACATCACCGACGACGGCAAGACGCGGCTGTATATCACAATTGCAGGCACGGGACGCATGTCCGTGCCGCTGTATTGGCAGCAGACGGTAAGCGAAGGGGTAACAATTGATTGGGGCGACGGCTCAGCCGCCGAAACCCTTACCGGCACCGGCAACAAAAACACGACGCACACATATACGTCAACCGGCGATTATGTGATTACTTTGAATGTCACGGACGGAGCGCTGGGATTGGGGGCAGCGAGTGCTTCGTTTTGCATTATGGGCGAAGCGAATGATGCCAATTATGTATATTGCAATATGCTGCGAAAAGTAAATGTTGGAAGCGGAGTTACAAGTATTGCCGCTTACGCGTTCCAATACTGTCAGTCGCTGTCTAACGTAACAATTCCAAGCAGAGTTTCAGGTATTGGCAATTACGCGTTCCAATACTGTCAGGCGCTGTCTCACGTAACAATTCCAAGCGGAGTTTCAAGTATTCGCACTTCCGTGTTCCAATACTGTCAGGCGCTGTCTCACGTAACAATTCCAAGCGGAGTTTCAAGTATTGGCGTTTCCGTGTTCCAATACTGTCAGTCGCTGTCTAACGTTACAATTCCTGGCGGTGTTTCAAGCATTGGCCCTGCCGCGTTCAACCACTGTCAGGCGCTGTCTGACGTAACAATTCCAAGCGGAGTTTCAAGTATTGGCGATTCCGCGTTCACCTACTGTCAGGCGCTGTCTAACGTAACAATTCCAAGCGGAGTTTCAATTATTGGCGATTACGCGTTCAACTACTGTTGTGGCGTAAAAAACTTTTCCATATATACAATTGTGCCCCCAACGCTCTACGGTTCGTCGTGCTTTGACAACATCGCCGCCGACGCAGTAATACACGTTCCCGCGGCGTCGCTCAACGCTTACAAAACCGCCACAAACTGGGCGGAATATGCCTCAAAAATGGTAGGTGACCTGTGATGATTAAAACTGAAACATACACCAAAGACGGCAGAGAATATATCCGCCGGTACTCCGACAGCAACAAGTACATCCGCAACGACCAGACCAGCGGGAAGTATACGGAAGCCATCGACCTTGTATCAAGAGGCTACACCTACACCGAGACGGACGAGGAGATACCCGACGAGCCGATAAGCGCGGAAGAGGCGCTTGAGATACTGCTCGGAAAGGCGAAATAAAATGATTACTGTGACAAAAGCGCGGCAGCTCCGGGCGGTGATTGAGCGAGGCATTCAGGCGCTGAAGCTCGAGCCGAAAGACGCGAGCGAGATTCCGGAATTATATCCCATGCTGAAACAGACCGGCGCTTTAGTGCCGTACCGTACAATTATCCGCTGGACGGACGGCAGCCTTTATATGGCGGCGCAGGACTTGTGGGACTTAGAATCCAACGACCCGGCGCATCATCCGAGCGGGTGGGAGAAAATAATGTACCGCGACGGTATACGGGTTATACCGGAAACAATAAGCGCAGCGGCGGCGTTTTCTTACGGTGAGCCGGGATGGTGGGGCGAGCATATATATAAGAGCTTGAGAGCGGGAGAAAAAACGAATGTACACACGCCGGTACAATGGCCGGAAGGGTGGGAACTGGTGAGGTGACAATGAACAGCACGACAATATCAATCATAATCGCCGTAGTTGGCGCGGCGATATCGGTTCTCACCTTCTTCATCGGGCGGGTTTCGTCCGGTGAAGCGAGAGGGCGGGAACTGGGGGAAATGAAGCGGAACATGGAGCATCTTCAAAAGTCGGTTGATTGCGTAAGCACAAAACTTGACGCGCTAAGGGCGGAAAATCAAAAATCAGCTGAACGACTGGCACGGCTTGAAGAACACGTTAGATTACTTGAAGACAGGAGCGCATAATGAAGTGTTTGGATATATCAAGGCATAACAGTATTATCGACTTTGCAGCCGTCAAGGCTGGCGGTATAGAGGCGGTTATAATCCGCGCAGGTTACGGCACGACGATAGACCCGATGTTTGAACGCAACTACGCGGAAGCTGACAAGCATGGGTTCAAAATCGGCGTGTATTGGTTCGCTTATCCGCTGTCTCCGCTCGATTCGGAAAGAGAAGCATACAAGTGCCTCGCCGTGCTGAATACCCGCAGACCGACTTTAGGCGTATGGTACGATTATGAATACGATTCGGACGCATACGCGCAGAAGCGGAAGGTCAGGACTTCGGCGGAGTTCAGGACAAACTGTCTGCTTTCGTTCCACAAGGTTATGACTACCGGCGGCAACAGGTGCGGGTTTTACCTCAATCCCGATTACCTCACAAGCAAAGTAATCCGGGACGATATAAAGCATATCCCGCTCTGGCTTGCCCGGTGGGTGAACAGCACAATTGCGAAATATGAAGACGTGCCGATAGAGACGGCGCCGGTCAGCGAGTACGGCATGGAGATATGGCAGTTCGGCAAGGGATATGTTCCCGGAGTTAAAGGAGCTGTTGATTTGAACTACATTTTGACTAAACCGCCTGACGAAAAGCCGGAGAACAACAATGAGCCGTCCGAGTGGGCTATACCGGCGACCGAATGGGCGAAAGCAAACGGAATCTTCGCCGGGGACGGCGACGGCAATTTTCGTTGGCATGACAACATGACACGGCAGGAAGTCGCGCAGGTAATCAAGAATATGTACGAATTCATCATGAACGGCAAAGGAGAATGAACATGAAAAAGAAATTTGATTTTGTGAAGTGGATTAAGGCGGCGGGAATCCGCGCTCTCAGGACTGTCGCGCAGACCGCGGTCGGCGTTATCGGCTCGTCCGTCGTTTTGGGTGATGTTAATTGGGCGGTTGTCGCTTCGGCTTCGGCTCTGGCCGGAATCATATCCCTGCTCATGTCGATAGGCGGACTGCCTGAGCTTGACGAAGAGGCTGATGTTCCCGACACAAATGTCGGGAAGAACGCAGCTACAAAAGAATATGAACCGGTAAAGCCGGGCGGCGGCAACGACAATGCCTAACGACATCTCGACAATTGACAGGACTTTTCCCGACTTAAGCGGAGAGGAAGGTCTTGAAGCGAAGGTAACGCGGCTTACCGACTGGGCGTTCAAGCTTTATGAATCGCTTAGATACACGCTGTATAACCTCGGCGGCGATAACTTCAACGAAACGGAGCTGCATTTGATAACGTCTCCGATATTGGCGAGAATTGAAGACGCAGACAAAAACGTCGCCGAGCTGCGGGTTCAGGCTGACTTAATTTCCGCGTCGCTGGCAAACGCCGAGGGAGATATAGCGGCGCTGCAGGTACAGGCGAACGGCATATCCGCCTCGGTGTCGTCTCTTGACGGGCGTGTTTCCGGTCTTGAGGTTGGCATGGACGGCGTTGTTTTCTTCTCTCATCTGACCGACGGGGTAACGCAGATAAGTGGGAGTAACATTAAGACGGGCGTTATATCGGCTATTAATATCAGGACTTATTTTGTCAGCCCACAGCAGGGCTCTGACGGCGCTTATGAGATGTATATTAATCAGTACGACACAACGCCGACCGCAAAGATGGAGCTTGAATGGCAGGCGTTCCCCTCGGTAAACGTATCGTCTACAACAACACACTATTTGAACAATTATCAGGCGTGCCTCACATCTAATTACTATAACAACAACCCCGTCGATGCCGTTGTACTCTCTTACGGCGGTCATGCTTTGCTGGGAGCGCTTAACGGAAACGCGTATCTTTACGGAAAAACCGGAGTTTATCTGTTTTCGAATAACAATGTCATAATCAACTCCGGCGGTATAGTTCAGATTTGGTCGGAGGGTCAATCTTTCGGTTACGGAATATTCTTTTTCGGAGAAACACAAATAAACGGCAATCTTAACGTAAACGGCAACATATACAGAAACGGACAGATAATATTATGAAAACCACACTCAAACAATGCGCTGACATTGCAAGCGCTCTTAAAGACTTATCTGATGTCGAGATGGATTATGCGTCGGCATATGCGGTTGCAATGCTTCTGGGCGAGCTGAACAAACATATTCAGTTCTTCGCAAAAGAAGAAATAAAGATTGTCGAGAAGTACGCAAAGAAAAACACCGACGGCAAAGTAGAGATGAGGGACGGCGGCGTGTTCTCTCTTGCAGAGGAAACGGCGGCGGAGTTTCACCGCAAAAGGGCGGAGCTTGACGCTGTCGAGGTTGAGATAAACCCGATAACGATTAATCCGCCCGAAAGGATGAAGCCGTCAATCATCGAGGCTTTAAAGGGAGTTGTAGAATTTAACAATGGGTAAATATCTTGCAGATGTCGTCTATTCCGACGGCATAAAACAAATAGTTCAGACAAAGTTCGGCGGGTATAACCGGCGTGATTCCGCCGGGAACGGCGATATAGTCGATATGCTTAATATGACTTCCGACCGTTTCCCGCTGCTGTCGACAAAAAAATGCAACCGCATTGACGGCGCGGTAAACATGACCGCGCCTAACGGCATAACCGGACACAACGCGCTCGCATGGGTTGACGGAACTGAATTTTACTATGACGGCGCAGAAAAAGGAACGGTAACCAACGACAAAAAAACCTTTGCATGGCTGGGCGATATCTGCGTGATACTCCCCGATAAGAAATTCTACAACGCAAAGACAGACACATTCGGTTCACTCGGCGCAAAGGTCGAAAATCAATCGGTACAAATAAAGGACGGCACATATGCCGGCGTTGAAGCGAAGGCTAATACCATATACAAAGCCGGGTTTGACTGGTCTGCGATATTCAAGGTCGGGGATGCTGTGACAATAACCGGAGCGACTGACCCGCATAACAACCGCACTCCGGTTATTCGGGAGATAGAGGGCGCCGAAATGCGCTTCTATGAATTTACCTTTGATATCGGCACGGCAACCTCTCTTGATCAGACGCTGACTATTGAGCGGCAGATCCCCGACCTTGACTTCATCTGCGAAAACGAAAACCGCCTCTGGGGATGCAAGGGCGATACGATATACGCTTCTGCTCTCGGCAACCCTTTCGTATGGTACGATTATGAAGGACTATCTACCGGTTCTTTTGCCGTAGATGTGGGCTCTGCCGGAAGTTTTACCGGCTGCTATTCATACCTCGGATATCCGATATTTTTCAAAGAAAACCATATCTACAAGGCATACGGGACAAAGCCGTCAAACTTTCAGCTTATGGGTTCCGCGACTTTAGGAGTTAAAGACGGCTGCTCAAAATCGCTTGCCGTAGCGGGAGATACTCTGTTCTACTATTCGCCGCAGGGGATATGCGCTTATACCGGCGGCATGCCGCGGCTGGTTCACGATACATTCGGCGTTTATACATTCGGAAACGCCGTGGGCGGAAGTGACGGCATTAAATACTATATCTCCATGTACGGCACAATGACCGATACAACGCCGCCTGCCCTTGGCTGGACTGTCTTTTGCTATGACACACGCTACGGCGTATGGCACAAAGAGGGGCACACACAGGCGATAAATTACGCATACTGCCGCGGGCTTTGGATGCTGACTTCTACAGGGCGGATAATCGCAGTAGGTGAACAGAGGCTAAAATCGCTGAATTATGTAGTCGCCGAATACAACAACATGGTTGAGTTCGGCGACTTCACAAGCGACAGTCCGAACAAAAAGATAACAGGCAAGCTGCTGCTTCGGCTTGAGCTGGGCGGCTCCGGCGTGACCGGCGTTTCGTCTTCGCTTTCCGTTGATGTCAAGTTCGATGACGGCGAATGGGAGGAAATAGCGAAGATAGGCGAGACAATGACAGACGACCCGTCGGCACGACCGCTTACATATAAAGCAGAGCTTGACGATAAGCGCAGTTATTATCTGTCGTTTATCATCCAAAGGTGCGACAGGTACAGAATAAGACTTCGCGGCGTCGGCACATGGGTGCTGCACAGCCTGACCAGAGAAGAAACGGGCGGCTCTCCGCTCAAAAAGCATTAATACAGGGGGAATAATATATGTTCGGCTATAACGGGCAGACAGCCGCGCAGCTTATAAAGGATATGCAGTCAGCCGGGCTGTGGGACACATTTTCGGCTTTTGACAAGCAGAGGGCGCAGGAAAACCCGGAGTGGGGATATCAGCTCGCCAACGCAAAAATGGGATTTTTAAGCGCTCAGACGGACGCTGACAGGGCAAAATATAACCAAATAGCAAACGACCTTCGCGGCTCGTATTACTATCACGGCGGCGTAACCGGACTTGACGACCGCCTTCTTGACCGTCCGCAGACACAGCAGACGGCACAGGGAAGCGGTATAGCGAACTACGCGCCGCAAACACCGCAGTATGTTGAACCCGCCGCTTATATCGCGCCTCAATGGAACGACCAATACGGCGGACTTGCAAAAACATATCTTGAAAGCGTACAACAGGCGACTTCACAGCCGTTTACCTACAACGCGCCTGCGCCGTATCAGGACAGATACGACAACATGAGGTACAGCCGCGTCGGCTCAATCAACAATCAGCAGCCGTTCAGCTATGATGTTGAACAGGATCCGCTCTGGAACGCTTACAGGAAGCAGTATACACGAGAGGGGCGCAGGGCAATGGCTGACACGCTCGGCACCGTTGCCGCCGCTACCGGCGGCATACCGTCGTCCTATGCCGTAACGGCGGCGCAGCAGGCGGGGGATTACTACAATGCGCAGATGACCGACAAGATACCGGAGCTGGAACAGTACGCTTACCAAAAGTATAAAGACGATTTCGCAAGACAGCTTTCACAGCTCGACGCTATCAACGCGGCAAGCGGACGGGAAGCGGGGAATTATCAGATAAACGCTGATAACGCATGGCGCAAGATAGGCACGGATTACGATATCTACCGCGGGAACATAGACGCCCAGATGCAGGGCGCACAGCTCGCGGCAAACTTGCAGGAAGCCGATTATGCAAGGTATGCGTCTGACCGTGACTATGGGCGCGGCGTATTTGAAAGCGACAGAAACTACGGACGCAGTGTCTACGAGACTGACCGCAACTACAACAGAAATGTATTTGAAAGTGATCGCGACTTCACAAGACAGCAGACGCTTGACCAAAGACAGCTTGAAAACGACGACTGGAACAGGGCGGCGGTTGCTTACGAACTCGGCGACACTTCAAGATACGGTGCGCTCGGCGTAGATACAAGCAACGACCCAGCCAGAATAGCAAGAGCCATCGAGACAGCGCAGGCGACCGGCGACTGGACGGCGGTGTCTGCTTTGGGCGTCGACCCCGCGTATGTTCAGGAATTGCAGCGGCTGAATCTGCTTCAGGCGCAGGCGAACCTTGCAGACACCTATTCGCTGACGGCTAACAGAGGCAGGACTTCATCCGGCGGCGCTGGCGGCGGTGTAATTAATGCCGGACCAGAACCCGACGACACCGGCACAGGCGCAATGTACACAGAAGCGCAATGGGAAGTTATTCAGGAGATGGCAAACAAGTATAAGCTTGACGACAAGAGCAATCTCCGCATTACCGACCCGCAGGACTGGAAGCTGGTGCGGCAGGCGTTCACAAGCGAACAGCTCCGAAACCTTGAGTTTGAAGATGTATACGGCAAGACACACGGGATTTATTATAAAGACACCAGACAGGGACTTACATCAGACCCGAACAAAACGCAAAGCACCGTTGCTTATGCGCTTTCGTCTCCGAATGCGCAGAGCGGAACACAGCAGATCGGTGGCTTGAGTGCGGTGTATAATTATACGCAGGCAAGAGAATTTATGAAGCAGATGGGCGTTCCGCAGGATGTTATTCAGGACGCCCTGACCGAAGCTGAATGGAACCGTAACAAGAACGCAGGCGCGCAGACCAAAGACAAAACGGCTGCGACTTTTGCGAATTATCCCGACTATATAACCTCTTATGTGAATTACGCGTTGAGGCAGCGATAAGGAGAACAAATAATGAGCAAGCGGCTGACTTTCGCCGAGTATACCAAAAAACAGCGTGAAGAGGAAGAAAAGAAGAAAAAAGAGTTAGAGGCTGTTTATACTGCGCCGTCACAAAAGACTAAGGCTGTATCCGCACAGCCTCTGACTTTGCCTACGGCTTCAAAAACGGCGGTTTCGTCCGACAAAGGCATTAGCTTTGCCGAGTACACAAAACGCGAAAAACAGCAGCAGGACAAGAGCGCGTCTCTTGCGTCGCCGCATACTCCCACTCTTTCTCTTGAGCAGCAGCGAGACGATGCAAAAGCAAGAGCCGAACAAGCGGAAAAGGCACAGAAAGAACTTCGCGAAGCTGTCGGTATCGGGGACGGATTAACCGCCGATATACAGCGATTTGCTTCGGGTCCGGCTCGCTTTTTAGGCGATTTGCTTTCTATCAACAAGGACGTCGACAAGGTCAGGCGGATTGAGACAAAAGAGGGCGACAGCTTGTTTAACATTGCGCTTGCCGGAGCGCAGAAGCTGTTTTTTGATCAGGCGGAGCGCAGCGCACGGTGGAGCGATGCGCTGACCGGCTATGCAGATAAAGCGGAATCCAATCCTTACAACAGGCGTCTTGATTATTTTAAGCAGCAGCAGTATGAAGCTGATACAGAAGCAAAACTGCTTGATGCAAAGATACTTGAAGAAGAAATAAAGAGCAAACCGGACTTTGAATTGAAGTCGGGATATGTAGAGCCGGAATTGCCGTATATGTCATTCACTTTTTTGAACAAAGACGAAAAGACTTATGCGGCTATTAACGATGTAAATCAGCGCGGCTATATGATAGGCGGAGATGTTGATTCTCGGCTTGCTAAAATGACACCGGACGAGATAAAGGTTTATAACTACCTTTACAATACCGGCGACAAAAAACAGCTTAAGGCGTATCTCGATATGCTTATGCCGAGACTTGAAAAAGAAACGGCAGAGACTATGCGAGAGACGCAGCGCAAAATCGGAGAAGAACATCCTATAGCTGCATCGATTGTTTCCGTACCTACTCAAGTATTCGGTGATGTGGTATCTGCCGGCGAAAATATCAAGAATGTTTTTACCGGTGAAGTCAATCCATATTCGTCGGGTTCCGTTATGGCCGGCATGGCGCAAGGAATGCGCGGCGGCGTTTCGTCTAATATTCAGCAGACGGTATTTGATAAAGTCGCTGCTGACAAGATGGCGGACGGAATGAGCGAAGAAGAAGCGGCGGCTCAAGGTAATTTTTACGCAAAGGCGGCGGCGTTCTTCTACTCGGCAGGAATGAGCATAGCTGACAGCACGGTCAGGGCGCTCGGCACAAAAGCGCTTGCCGGTACGGGGTTACCTGCAGGCATTGCGAAGAATGCCGGTCTTGTTTCCATGGCGTCGGGCGTGTTTCAGCGTTCCGCGACAGAGGCTAAACTTAACGGCGCAACCGACAGTCAAGCTATCGCTCTTGGTATTGTTTACGGCGGCGCTGAATACTTGACCGAAAGAGTAGAGTTAAACACTCTTATGGATAGGTGGCTGTCAGAGGGAGCGGACGCGGCGCTTGATGCGGCAAGCAGCGCAACGGGAAAGGAAGCGCGAAAGCTGCTTAGACAAGCTAACTTTAAATATTGGCTGCAAAACGTCTATTGCGAAGGGCGAGAGGAAACGATAAGCGGTATTATTTCTTCTGTCGGAAATATAATCATTATGGGCGACCAGTCGGAATGGACGCAAGCAATTAACGCATACATGGCTGACGGCAAGGACAGACAGGAAGCCGTCAAGCTGGCGGTTTTTGACAAGATAAAAGAACTCGGCGCAGAGTTTGTTGCAGGCGCAATATCCGGCGGCGTCATGTCAGGCGGTGCGATTGCGGGAAATTCGGCGATCAACGCCATTACAGACCGTCAGTCGCAGGCATACAGAGACGCAACGGAGAAGACCGCACAGCAGGTCAGCGAACAGATACAGCGGGAGACGGAAGCGGCGGCCGCTCAGGTACAGGCAGAGATGGCGGCAGAAACAGCCGCGCAGGCTCAACCGACCGTAGATATAGGCGAAGCTCAAAAGACGCAAAACCAGACCGCACAGGCTCAGGCACAGCCGGAGATTGAGGTACAGCCTATTGATGTTGAGCAGGCTGTCAGACAGGCGGATGAAACCGTTGCTTATAATACCGCAACAGCGCTTAATAATGAGGCTTACAACGAATGGTATAACAACCTCACAACCGATTCAAAGAGCCGTGTTTCACAGTTAAGGGACACGGCGTCTCGGCACGGAATGAATGAGCATACCACGCGACAGCTTGAATTCCTTTCAGACGCGCTGAACGCAAACATCAAAGTTGTAAGTATGCCGTCGGAAGTGGGCGAGGACGGCGCGAGGTACACCCGCAACGGCTATTACCGAGACGGTACGCTTTATATCAACGCAGATACTCAAGAGGCGATACCCTTTGTCGCGGCTCACGAGATGACCCACTCGATGGAAGGCACGGACGCATACGACAAGTACCGTAACTATGTTCTCAATCATTTCAAAAAGTCCGGCTCTTATGAACAGCTTCGCAATGAGTTCACAAATCTGTATGAGCAGGCGGGAGTGAATAATGTTGACATAGACGGCGAGATAGTCGCGGAGTTTGCGGGACGGCATCTGTTCACCGACCTGAACGCCATTACGGCAATGAAAACTTACGACCATTCGCTTGTCAGCCGCATAAGGAGCTGGCTGTCCGATATGGTGACGAAACTTAAAGGCACACCGGAACAGCGTACGGCGGCGTTCTTTAACCGCGCTCTCGACCTCTATTCCCGCGCTTTGCAGCAGAGCAATAGAAATGTATTGCCGGGGACTAAAACGGCCGAAACAGCGCAAACGGCGCAGGCAGAGACAGGAAAAATAACCCTGCCGAGGGCAACACAGACTGACGCCGAAACGAAAAAGGCTATGGAAATAACCGACGCCTATTACGACGAATTGAGCGACGACGCGACAAGCGAGGAAGTCTGGGAATCGGCGAAGAAGAAGTACGGCATTGATACGGAGAATTCGATAAGCAAAGAACTTGACAAAAAATATCCTGTTGGTAATAGCTGGACTGTTGAGACGGCTACAGAAAACAATTCCGGATTGAAAAACGCAAGGGCGGCAGTTGCAACTAAAATTAACGGCTTTACAAAACCCGCCGATGGTGATATAATGGGGGCGGGGAATGCG
>JAAYSC010000066.1 GCA_012524025.1 Clostridiales bacterium
TCCGCGCTTAACAACCATACTCCTGCTCAGGTCGCAGGTTTGAACCTTGTAAAAAAACAAAAGCGGAGGTATCTGATTGTCGCTTGATTTTGTGCCCATTCTTTCATTTTAACTTTACAGAGCCTTCCTTATAAGAGACGGCGCAAAAGCGCAAAAAAAGCACCTCGCGCAATTGTAGATATTATATCACGCCCGGGTGCCGCTGGCTATTCTTTTGGTGAAAAAAACCTTGAAATTACTGCCCAACTTTCATAAATTCAAAGAACAATTTTGTTGAAAAAGTCTATTAGCCCGGCGGGGCTGCAAGTTTGCAAATTAATTTTATTTGCAGCGTCCGCTATATCTTGCAAACGGTGGGCATCCGACCCCCGGAGCAGGTGTAGCTTTTTAAGGTAAGGGTGTGCCCGGTATAATTCATTCAAGTCGGTTCTTGGGCAGGCTTCAAAGGCCTTAAAGCGCATGCTTTCATCAAGGCCGCCAAGGTTTGAAAGCAGGCTGTAAGAAGGGCGATTTATATGGGCGGGGTAGCAGACGCCGCCCAAGGCTTCCACATGCCCCACGGCTTCATGCAAGCCGATTGAGCTTGCACCGCTCAAGAAGAGTTTGCTATTTTCAATAAGTCGGTCGCTGTGGTCAAAGACCCATTGCTGACCGAAAATTGCAGGGTCGTTTTCAATTTGCGGCAAACGCCTCGAAACAAATTGAGAAAAAGAAAGGGCCTTTTCCACATGGGGGAAAAGGCAGATAAGGTGAACTTCCTCTTGCGTGCAAAGTTCCATACCCGGCACAACACAAATGCCCGCAAGGTCCCCCGCCCGGATGGCTGCGGGGCAGTTGAGGCAAGAGTTATGGTCGGTCAGGGCTATGATATCAAGCCCGGCCAACTTTGCCATGTTGACCAAGTTATAGGGGGTCATGTCATCATCGGCACAAGCTGAAAGGCAAGAATGAATATGAAAGTCGTAAAAATATTCCATCTTAAATCTTCAAGAAAGCGGCTATGGCCACTGCACATTCAAAGGTGGTTTTTTCGGTTTGCAATATGATCACTTTATTTTGCCGGGCACGCTCAAGTGCATCGGGGCTCAAGGGGGCATTTTCCGTTAAAATTATACAGGCTAAATCCGCAAGTGCGGCAACACCGACGCTGTTGAGGTGGCCCATTACGGTCAACCAGGCGTCCCCGCTTTTGGCGCGGGACATGACAAAACTTAAAAGGTCACCGCAATAGCAACCGCTGACTTGTTTTTGAGCATCTTCTTGGCCCGTCAAAAAAACCAGACCTAACTTATCGGCCAAATCATTAACGGTCATTGGGGACCCTCCTCACTCGGCTTGCGAAAAGGCGGCGGCAGCGGACCTTCGAAGCTGGGGTTGCCGGCTTCGTCGCGGGCGTGGAAAATGCAGTCACTTTCACTGGCGATACCCCTAACAATGTCTTCGGCCAAGGCGCGGCAAGTGGGGGCACCGCAGGTTCCGCAGTCAAGCCCCGGCAAGTGTTCTGAAATTGAATTTAATTTACTCATCAACTCCAAAGCTTCTTCAACATTTTCCGCCAATTTCAAAACGGAAAGCTCTTTGAGCGATGTAGTCCAATTCATGGCTTCCGGTATTTCGTCGCTTTCCAAATGGTTGCAGGAAACGGGCAAATATTTGCGCAAGCGTTGCAGGCGGGAGCGGGCTATGAAAGGATTTTCCGCGCAAAGAACACCGCCAACGCAGCCCCCGGTACAGGCATTGAGTTCAACAAAGTCAACATTGGTGAGCTTTTCGTCTTCAATTTCTTCCAGAACTTTTATAATATTTTCGACACCGTCAACGGCTATGTAGTGTTCGCGCAAGAGTGCTGCGGACTCGCCGCCGCTTGAAGCCCAACCGACGCCTATTATGCCGGATTCACGCAGGGGCTTTGTGTCTTCAAGATGGTTCATGTGTTCCAAAAGTTTTGGATAAACATCTTTAATAGCCAGCGCACCGTTTATGTAGGACTTGGCAAGCCCTATGGGTTGGCGGATGGCTGTAATTTTGGCGGGGCAGGGGGTTATGAAGAAAACACCGATTTCTTCTTGAGAAAGGCCCGTTTCTTCTTGAGCCTTGATTCTGGCCAGGCGGGCGGCTTCTTCCATGGGTGAAATTAAATCAAGAACATTTGAAATCAGACCGGGGAAGCGCACACGGATAAGCCGACAGGCGGCCGGGCATGCAGAGGAGATAACGGGCTTTTTAAGCTCCCCTCTTTTTAGTAAAATCCTTGTCGCTTCCGAAATAAGTTCCGCACCCTTGGAAACTTCAAAAATATCATTGAAGCCTATCATCTTAAAGGCTGTAAGAACGCGGTCAATATCGTCAAGGTTGTTAAACTGGCCGTAAAGGGCAGGGGCGGGCAGGGCTATTTTGTGTTTGTAGCCCTCTAATAAGTCAAGTGTGTCCCTCTCGGCTCTTTTGGCATGGTAGGGGCAAACCCTGATGCACTCACCGCAGTCAATACAACGCTCATGTATGATATAGGCCTTGCCGTTTCTTACGCGGATGGCCTCGGTCGGGCAGCGCTTGATGCAGTTCATGCAGCCCTTGCACTTGTCTTCCCTGAGGCGAACCGAATGGTTTTCTATATTCATAAGGCAGATCCAATCCCTTCAAAAGGCTGATTTGTTTGAGAAAATCTATTTAATGTAGACCTTGAGTCTTATTGTTGTGCCAACACCGACTTCGGTTTCAATCATCATATGGTCGGTATATTTTTTAATGTTGGGCAAGCCCATACCGGCACCGAAACCCAAGGAGCGAATGTTGTCATCGGCGGTAGAGTAGCCTTCCTTCATGGCCAGGGCAACATTCTCTATCCCCGGGCCGCTGTCGGTCAAAACCATGCCGACCGCATCGGGGCTGACCGCAACTTCAATTTGGCCGCCGTTTGCGTGCAAGTACATGTTGATTTCGCCCTCATAAAGGGCTATGGAAACATTTCTGATTACATCGCTTGGAAGGCCAAGCTCTTTGAGCACCCGCTTGACTTCACCCGAAGCTTCGCCGGCCCTTGTAAAATCATTGCCGTCAATTTTAAAATTAAGCTTAACAGTCATTATTTGAGCCGGCCCCCTTGTAGGCCGTTTTTGAAGAGCAGGCCACAGGATGAAAACATTTCTAATTTTGTCGTCAGTAAAATTATGCCCCTGCTTTGGGCGAGCTCAATGATGTCTTGCGATGGTCGCTTGCCGCGCACGAAGACAATGCAGTTCATATCCATCATTTCGGCCGTTCGCACGGCCTGGGGATTGATCAGCCCCGTAAGCAAGACCGCCTGGTCCTTAACAAAGGCCAGCACATCGCTCATAAGGTCACTGCCGCAGGCCGAATGAACTTCACGGCCCAGCTCTTCTTCACAACACAAAACATCCGCATTGAGAATGGTTTTTATTTCTTTAACTGTCATATAACTTATTTCCTCCGCGCAACAATACTTTAAATATACTCATAAGAAAATTATAACACAGAGCAAGCCTTTTACAAGTGAGCTCCGGAATTGTATGTGTCAAGTAAACATTGGCAAAATATTCCTTTTGCTAAAAAATCAGTAAAAGCTTTGCAATTAAGGGTTAAACCTGACTGCGGTCA
>JAAYSC010000009.1 GCA_012524025.1 Clostridiales bacterium
AGGTGTTGCAATTATTTTAACGGTGGGCTTTTTGCGCATTGTATATAACAAGCCTATTCACCTCACATTCGCAATTGTTTACGGCATGATTTTTGTTTTGGGTATTTTCGCTTCCAAAGAATTTTTGGCCATTGCCTTTGATGCCTCCGGCGCTACCACGGGTGCACTTTCCACCCCCTTCTTCTTGGCCCTGGGCTACGGTGTTTCTTCACTTAAAAAAGACAGTAAGTCTTCGGAAGAAGACAGCTTCGGTTTGGTTGGCATGGCGTCCGCGGGTGCTATCGTGGGCGTTTTGGTTATGAGTGTGCTGACGGGCAATGCCGGCTTGACAGAAGCAGAGGCTGCCACACAAGTGGAACATGTCGAAAGCATCTGGCTGCCGTTTTTGCAAAATATCCCAAAAATTTCCTTTGATGTTTTCCTGGCCCTGGCACCCATTTTACTGCTTTTTGTAATTTTCCAATTCGCTTCAATTAAGCTAAAAGCCAAGCCCTTCGCCACAATAATAATAGGTACGGTTGTTACCTTTGTGGGCATGGTTATGTTTTTAGTCGGGGTAAATGCGGGCTTTATGGAAGCGGCTTACGAAATCGGCAGTAAGCTAATAGGCCTTGGCAACAAATATTATGCGGTGGCACTGGGCTTTGCCCTGGGGCTCTTTACCATCTTGGCCGAACCCGCGGTCCATGTTTTGACCGACCAAGTCGAGCAAGTCACCAGCGGTTATGTTAAAAAGAGCCTGGTCAAGGTTACCTTATCAATCGGTGTCGGCCTTGCCATGGGGCTTTCAATTTTGCGCACGGTGGTGCCGGGTATACAACTTTGGCACTATCTGCTGCCGGGTTATATCATTTCAATAATCCTGTCGTTTTTTGCCCCAAAACTATTTGTGGGTGTCGCCTTTGACTCGGGCGGCGTTGCCTCGGGGCCCATGACTGCTACCTTTATTCTTGCCTTTTCGCAGGGTGTGGCAGACATGACGCCCACCGCGGAAGTTTTGGCCGACGGTTTCGGCATTATAGCCATGGTTGCCATGATGCCCATAATTTCCTTACAACTTTTAGGGTTAGTTTATTTGTTCAAATCAAAAAAAGGAGAAAAGAAGAAAGATGGATAGTCAATCGGACCAAGGGCGAATCGACTTGATACATGTAGTTGTGAATTCCGGCACGGGCAGCAAGGCCTTGCACATTGCCAAATCTGTCGGAGTTACCGGGGGGACGGTCTATCTGGGTAAGGGGACCGCCCATAACCATATTTTAGAGCTCTTGGGCTTGGCACAATCGCCCAAAGAAATTGTGCTTATGGTTGCCCCCGAGCATGTGGCCCAAAAGGCCATGACAAAACTCAATGACGAATTAAAACTAAAAAAACCAAACCATGGCATTGCCTTTACAACAAGTGTTCGCAGTGTAATCGGCACACGCAGCATGGTTTATAATCGCTTGTTTGAAGAAGAAAGGGGCGAAGAAGTTATGCATAAGCTGATAAATGTGGTTGTAGAAAAGGGTAGGGCCGAAGAGGTCATAGACGCCGCGGCGCATGCCGGCGCCAAGGGCGGCACAATAATCAACGCCAGGGGCAGCGGAGCCCACGAAACCGAAAGAATTTTCATGATGGACATAGAGCCGGAAAAAGAGCTTGTGATAATAATCGCCAAAACGGAAGCCGCACCCGGCATTGTTGAGGCCATAGCACAAGCCCTGGACCTGAAAGAACCCGGCAAGGGTATTTTGTTTGTTCAAAATATTGACAACATACACGGCCTGGCGGAATAGATAAGCAAAAAGGGGTAGAAAATTGGTTTATAAAAGCAAGGAAGGTTTAAGCAGGGCGGAGCTTGAAGCGGCGCTTAAAAAATCATTGGAAGGCAAAAAGCTAACCAAGGTTTTGCTTCTGCCGCCCGATTACACCCGCATGCATTCGGGTGCGGGCCTTATTACCGAAATATATTATGATATCTTCACCCAAATGGGTGTCAAGGCCGATGTTCTGCCCACCTTGGGTACCCATGACCCCATGTCAAGGGAAGAATGTTTAGCCTTTTTTGGCCCCCGTATCCCTTATGAAGACATTCTCGTCCATAACTGGAAAACGGATGTAGTAAAAATCGGCGAAGTTCCGGCGGAATTTGTAAGCAAGGTTTCCGACGGTTTGGTCAATGAAAAAATTGAAGTGGAAGTAAACCGCCATGTCACAGACCCTTCCTATGATTTAATTATTTCCGTCGGCCAAGTTGTGCCCCATGAAGTTGTGGGCATGGCCAACTATTCAAAAAACATTTTAGTCGGCTGTGGGGGCAGCAGCATTATAAACGGCTCCCACATGCTGGGTGCTTTTTACGGGATGGAAAAAATAATGGGCAGGGATTTTTCCCCCGTCCGCCTTGTTTTTGACTATGCCGAAGAGCATTTTTTAAAAGATTTACCTATCATGTATGTTTTAACCGTCACCACCAACAAGGGTGACCATGTCTCCATCCACGGCCTTTATATAGGCCGCCAAAGGGAACTTTTTGAGCAGGCCGTTTCCTTGAGCCAAGAAAAAAACCTGACCTGCGTGGGGCCGCCCCTTAAAAAAGTGGTGGTCTTCTTGGACGAGAGGGAGTTTAAAAGCACCTGGCTTGGCAACAAGGCCATTTACAGAACCCGTATGTCCATGGCCCAAGGGGGCGAGCTCATTGTTTTAGCCCCCGGCGTGGCAAAGTTTGGGGAAGATGAAGAAAACGACCGCCTCATTCGCAAGTACGGCTATGTGGGCCGTGAAAAGGTTTTGGAATTGGTGGAAGAAAATGAAGATTTAAAAGAAAATCTTTCCGTTGCCGCCCACTTAATCCACGGCTCTTCCGACGGTCTCTTCAATATTACCTACTGTACCGAAAAACTGGGCAAGGAAGAGGTGGAAGGCGTCAATTTCAACTACCTGCCTTACTGTAAAGCTATTGAGCTTTACAACCCCAAAGAGCTCAAAGACGGCTTCAATACCTTAAAAAACGGTGAAGAAATCTTTTACATCTCCAACCCCGCCCTGGGGCTTTGGACCTGCCAAATGATGGAAGGCTGATATGGAAAAACTTATAGATTTACATACCCATTCCACCATGTCGGACGGTTCCATGACCCCCACCGAAGTAGTCCGCCATGCCAAAGAAGCGGGTCTGGCCGCCATGGCCCTGACCGACCATGACACGGTTGCGGGTGTGCGGCAAGCCATGGATGAAGGCCGCCGTTTGGGGATTGAAGTTGTGCCCGGCATTGAACTTTCCGCAAAATCCGCCACCGAAACCCATGTTTTGGGTTACTATATTGATATTAACAATGCCGATTTGTCCGCAGCCTTGAAAGATATTCTTATAGAGCGGGAAAACAGAACGGTCAGAACCTGCCAAAAGTTAAATGACTTGGGCTTTGATGTGAGTGTTGAAGAAGCCAAGGCCCTGGCACCCGCCGGTGTTGTGGGGCGGGCCCACTTTGCCAAACTGATGGTCAACAAGGGCTACACTTCCAGCGTTAAAGAAGGCTTTGAGCTTTATTTTGATAACGGACGCCCGGCCTATTCGGGCAGGCAAAATATTGACCGCTTTCAAGCTGTTGATCTTATAAAAAATGCAGGCGGTTTGGCCTTTATAGCCCACCTACATCTTACCAGGATGGAAGATGACGAGCTGGAAGCTTTTTTGACGGAACTTCGCGACTACGGTCTTGACGGTATAGAGGGCTATTACACAGACTACACACCCCCAATGCAGGCCAAGTACATGGCCCTGGCAAACAAGCTGGGTTTGATGATTTGCGGCGGGACGGACTTTCACGCCCAAATGAAACCCCACATCGGCATCGGCAAGGGTTTGGGCGACCTTAAAATTCCCTACAGCGTTTTGGCCGCCATGAAAGAGCGGTTGGGCATAAATTAAATTCCGAAAGGATCTGTTAATATGAAAAAATCTCATATAGGCTTAATAGGCCTGGCAGTAATGGGTGAAAACCTTGTAATGAATATGGAAAGCAAGGGCTTTAGCGTTTCGGTCTATAATAGGACGGCTAAAAAAGTGGAAGATTTTGTTGCCGGTAGGGCCAAGGGTAAAAATATTGTGGGCTGCTATTCCCTAAAAGACTTGGTGGATAGTTTAGAAAAACCCCGCAAGGTCATGATGATGATCAAGGCCGGTCAAGCGGTGGATTCCACTATTGATGAGCTCATCCCCCTGCTTGAACGGGGCGATATCATAATTGACGGCGGTAACTCCCACTTCCCCGATACAATCCGCCGCACGGCCTATGTTGAAAGTAAGGGCCTGCTTTATGTGGGCACGGGCGTTTCAGGCGGCGAAGAGGGCGCTCTTACGGGCCCCAGTTTGATGCCGGGCGGGTCCGAGGCGGCCTGGCAGCACATTAAACCCATCTTTCAAGCTATCAGCGCCAAGGTTGAAAATGACCTGCCTTGTTGTGACTGGGTGGGTGAAGACGGTGCGGGTCACTTTGTCAAAATGGTCCACAACGGCATAGAATACGGCGACATGCAGCTCATTTGCGAAGCCTACCAACTCATGCGCGACCTCTTGGGCATGACGGCCGACGAAATGCATGAGGTATTTGCCCGCTGGAATGAAGAAGAGTTAGACAGTTATTTAATTGAAATCACACGAGATATTTTGGCCTTTAAAGATGAAGACGGTAAAGCTCTGGTTGACAAAATATTAGACACTGCGGGCCAGAAGGGGACGGGTAAGTGGACTGCCATTTCCGCCTTGGATGAAGGCGTGGCCCTGACCCTTATCGGCGAGGCCGTTTTTGCCCGCTGCTTGAGCGCCATCAAGGAAGAAAGGGTGGAAGCTTCTAAAATTTTAGGCGGGCCGACACCGGCCTTTGAAGGTGACCGTGAGGCTTTTTTGGAAGACCTTAAAGTTGCCCTTTATGCATCAAAAATAATTTCTTATGCCCAGGGTTATGCCCTGATGGCCGAAGCTGCCAAGAGCCACGGATGGAACTTAAATTACGGCGGCATAGCCCTCATGTGGCGGGGCGGCTGTATCATCCGCAGCGTTTTCTTGGATAAGATTAAAGAAGCCTTTGACAAAAACCCGGCTATTAAAAACCTTTTGCTGGACCCTTACTTCAAAGCTGTTATGGACCGAGCCGGTGACGGCTGGCGCAGGGTGACTGCCGCGGCCATAGCAAACGGTATCCCGGCCCCGGCCCTTACCACGGCCCTTGCTTATTATGACGGCTACCGCTGTGAGCGTTTGCCCGCCAATCTTTTGCAGGCCCAGCGTGACTATTTCGGTGCCCATACCTATGAACGCCTTGACGCCCCCCGCGGTGAATTTTTCCACACAAACTGGACGGGCAGGGGCGGCGAAACAGCGGCAACACAATATGATGTTTAGACTAAAGAAGGGTGATTTAGATGATGAAGCTTAAAAAAGACTATAAGTGGGCCATGTTGGTCCCCACCAGTATGGGTGTCCGCCTGACACCGCCCAAGGGTCAGCCCGTTGAATCCGGGTCGGATTTTTTCATGCACGCCACCAGCGCCGAAACCAATGTTGCCAGCATTTCATCTTACTTGGGGCTACCGGTTAAAGTTTTGACTACCTTTGTCAAAGGCAGCCCCATAGCGCAATTTATAAAAAGAGATCTAAAAGCCCGCGGCATGGTTTTTGAAGGCAAAGAAGTTGACCAAGGCGGCCCCTGGGGTTACCGCCACCAATTTAACATAGCCGACAGCGGTAGCGGTTTGAGAGGACCCAGGGTCCATAACGACCGAGCGGGCGAAGTCGGCCGCACCCTGAATTTAGAAGATTTTGATTTAGAGCGCATTTTCGACCAAGAGGGTGTGGGCATCCTCCACCTGTCCGGCCTTATTGCAGCCCTTTCACCCGAGACGGGCAAGTTCTGCTTGGAGCTTGCCAAGGCGGCGAAAAAATACGGAACCTTAATTTCCTTTGACCTAAATCACCGTGCCACCTTCTGGGAGGGGCGGGAAGAGGAATTGGGCCAAATCTTCTCGGAAATTGCATCCGTAACCGATATCCTCATCGGCAATGAAGAAGACTACCAGCTCTGCCTAGGGGTCAAAGGTCCCGATGCCGGCGGAAAAGATATAAGTGAACAGATTGAAGCCTTCAAGGGTATGATCAAAAATGCCAAGGCGGCTTACCCGAATGTCGGCGTTTTTGCCAACACCTTGCGTGAGGTTATCAGTGTGGATACCCACATGTGGGGGGCCATCTTGCATGAAGGTGAAAACTGGCATGTTATAGAACCGCGTGAAATTCGTGTGCTTGACCGCATAGGCGGGGGTGACGGCTTTGTGGGCGGCCTGCTTTACTCCATCCTTAAAGGCTGGGAAAGTGAAAAATGGCCACAATTTGCCTGGGCCACGGGTGCCCTTGCCACCACCTTCTTAACAGACTATGCCCAACCGGCGGATGAAGAACAGGTTTGGAGCATTTGGGAAGGCAACGCCAGGGTAAGAAGATAAAACTTATTTGCACAAGAAAAAGAGCCGTCAATCCTTAAAGGGACTGACGGCCTTTTTTATATTTATTTCTACATTATCTTATAGAATCCGTGGGGCAAGCTTCAATGCATCTTCCACACTTCAAACATTCATTTTTTATTATAAAAGGGTAATCCTTTCTATCTTCCCAAATATAAGCATCTGCCGGGCAGGCTTTAACACACTTGCCACATTTTATGCAGTCCTCATTATGGACCATATATGTTTTTTTGTTAAACTTGGAAAAAACAGATAATAAGCTTCCATAGGGGCAGAGGTATCTGTGCCAAAATTCAGGACGGAAAAATATTGTAATTACAATACCGGTGGCAAAAAGAACCGGCAGTACGGGGAGTTTCTTTCCCGTTTTAAATACAATAGCCATGGTTCCTAAAAACAAGGCTAATATCAGATACCTAATGATTGGGCTTTTAAAAAATTTAGGAACGGACTTTCTCTTTCTTTTCTTTTTGTCGGAAATGCTATCTATTGCTTCCATCCCGGTGTTAATGGGGCATATATAGCCGCAATAAAACCTACCGAAAAAAGTTGACAGCAGCAAACTACCGCCGAAAATCAGCATCCATAGTTGCATTTTTCCAAGAGCTATCAGGCCTACAAATAAGACCAGGCTCAACACTTGAACAAATTTTCTTAATTTCATAAAAATCCTCCGTTTTTTTAATATTCACAATAAATCTGTCAAACATCCAAATCAAAGTCGGCAATATAACAAAGGCGGCCATAATGGCCAGAGATATATTTGTTACCATCATAAGACCGAAGTCCTTTAAAATTTTGTTGGAAAACTTACTTTTGGCATCTTCGATCGGAGATTTCATCTAGGCAAAGGTTTTCAGTGTAGAGCACAAATCGCTCAAAAATTATCGTTTTATTCTCCATACCGAACAAAACATCTTCCGATTTGGTTACGATAGGCTAAACAGAGTCTGCAGAGTATGATATCATATAGTATAATATTATTAAACAGGAATTTGGTTTTGATAAAGAAAGGGGTAACATATGAAACAAGTAAAACCGCTCTTGATTTTTGCGTTGACTTTTATAATCTTATTTGCCGCTTGTGCAAAGCCGTCCACACAGGGCGTTGATAGCTCACAGTCGTCCAACCCTGCCCTTTCCGAGTCTGCGCAAGTCACGCAAGCCCCCGAATCTGCCACTCCAGGGTCGGATGAGGTCACAGAAACTCCCGAATCCACCACACTAAAGGCGGAAAAAGCTCTTATAAGTGTCGCTTATATGACAGATGAACTTTTAGAAAAATATGATTCTTTCCATGAGTTTACCGAAGGCCAAGATGAAAACTCTCAAAAGATTATTTTCACAACCAATCTTGCGGTAAAAGATTTTAGCTTTATAGAAGTCGCTTATGAAGACAAGGGCACGGATTTCACATTTTTTGAAAACCGGGTATTGTATTCAATGGAAGAATTGTCACCCACAAAACCCTTGGCGGTAACTTGGATGGAGCAGGGAACCATTCCGCATAGGGGAATATCTTATATAGATGAAAACGGCAAAACAAGATATTTTTATATAACAATGAGCGGTGAGGATGGCTCACTTCTCCTGCTTGAGTTTATGAATGAAAGTTAGGGTTTGATGGCAGAGAATATAAAAAAACGCGGTGTAAATTCTTCCCAAACAGCAGCTTTTGGTGTGAATTTCTGTCAAATTATGCTACACTTTTTACATCCGGAAAAGAAAGGAAGTTGTTAATATGAAAAAGAGCTTGGCCATTGTATTGTGTGCGCTGCTACTTGTTTCGCTGGGTAGCTCCCTTGCTTTTGCGCAGGAGGACGCACCCGTCTATGTTGTTTTAGGCGATTCCATCGCGCGGGGCGAGCAGGGCACTAAGGACCAAGAAACCGAGTCCTATGCTGCGATTGTGGCAAAAGAAAACGGATATGACTTGCGCAACCATGCCGTGAACGGCTACAACTCAAAACAATTGAAAAGCCAGCTGAAAAAAAAGAAAGTTCAAGATGATATTCGCGCAGCGGATATTATCAGCCTTTCCATCGGTGCAAACGATTTTTTGACCAACATAAATATAGGCACGATTATTTTAAAGGCGAGTCAGGGCGATTATTCTATGGTGGATGACACAATTGAAAAGCTAACCGTAAATTTTGATTCCATCATCACAAAGCTGTGCGAACTAAACTCGGATGCGCTGATATTGATGCAAACGCTCTACAACCCGATGTATAACGAACAGCGCGAAATGTTTGGCGTGGCTGTGCAAAAGTTGAATGCCATGTTCACGCAATACCTCGAGGAGCACCCCGGCGCATATGTGCTTGTTGAGACCGGTAAGGCGTTAGAGGGTGAGCAGGCCTATATTCACACGGATGGCATTCACCCAAATGTTGCGGGCCACGCAAAAATTGCGGAAGTCATCCTTGAAGAGATTGCACTGCAAACCACCCAGCCGGATACCGCGCAAACCACCGAGTCGGATACAGAAACCCCAATTCCACAAACGGGCGGGGATTCCACTGCCGTGCTGTGGGCGTTCCTTGCAAGCGCTGCGCTTGCCGCTTGCAGCATACTACTGAAAAAACGCAAGATATCCGCCTAAAAAACAGCTCACAAGTTTTATGGTGCCATGTATGATGCAGATAATTCTTTAGCGACTTAATATGATGGGTCCGCCGGAGAAGGCGGAAAATCTTCCTTTATTTTTGCCAAAATATCTACATCCGCCGGGCAAAAATCAAAACAGTCAATTTCATCCGGACTTATCCACCGCATATCAACATGCTCTAAAAGCTTGGGTTCGTTGGCCACAATCTTTGCGTTAAAAAGTGTCAGCCGCACGCTGATGTCGGGGTAAATGTGCTCAACGCTTACATATTTTGCCCCAACCTCAATATCAATATCAAGCTCTTCGCGGCACTCGCGGCGAAGAGCTTCTTCTAATGTTTCACCGGCCTCAAGCTTGCCGCCAACAAATTCCCAAAGCAGGGGGCGGGCTTTGTCGGGTGGCCTTTGGCAGATTAAAAATTTTTCATCCCGCCAAATAAGGGCGGCGACAACATCGACCATAGGTTTGCTCCGTTGCTCTTTTCTGTCAAATATTGTAGCATGTTATAAGATGTGCTTAAAGAAAAAATATTAGTAAAAGATATTTTGAGATGTTTAGTGTGAAAAGAGGTAGTGAAAATGAACAAGCGGCGTAATTGGACTAGAAACGAAGTTATCCTTGCCTTCGAATTGTATTGCACAATCCCGAGTAGCAAAGTGACAGCTAACCATGAGGCCATAGTTGCCTTAGCTAACCTTATTGGGCGTACGCCAAACGCAGTTAAGCTAAAAATGCAAAATTTTAAGACATATGATCCTAGCTATACTTCAGACGGGCGAGTTGGGTTAAGTCACGGAAGCAAATTGGACAAAGAAATTGTAGAAGAGTTCGCCGAAAATTGGGATGAAATGGTTATAGAGGCTGAAAATATAAAGGAATCTCTTGGTGTCAAATCTAAAATTGGGACAACTAAAAAGATTCCGCAAGGATATGATAAAGTTCGACTTGTAAAAACCAGAGTTGGACAATCCTTTTTTAGAGATTCAGTTTTGTCAGCTTATGATAGTCGTTGTTGCGTCACTGGGATTGAATTACCAGAACTACTTATTGCGGCTCTTTGTCAATAGTTGGGGTAAAGGGTTAAAATGAAATTCTTTTGCAAGCAGTCGTAATTCAAGCGGCTGCTTGTTGCTTTTTCAGTTGTTGGTGGGAAAATATATGTAAAATACGGTTTCTGAAGCGTTTGAATTTTGTAACCGTATGCATTTCTTTTAAGAACTTTAATCTTGTTGTTGCAGCCTTCTGTAAATCCGTTGGTAATCGTTGTACTGAATGAAT
>JAAYSC010000010.1 GCA_012524025.1 Clostridiales bacterium
AACTGAAATGGTATAATTTCTGCATGAAGACTCGACTCCTTTTTTGGGAGGTATTTGTTTTGACGTAGAACATTGTACCACCAAAGGTTTCGGGTCTTCAACTTTCATTTAAGTTTACAGTACGATAAGGAAACCAAGGAGGAACGCAAATGAAGAAAAAAATCAGCAATCTGCCCTTTGCCGGAACCCAAGAGCAAGAAGACAAACTCAAGGCCATCATAGCCCAACACGCAGACCAAGCCGACATGGTTATTCATGTGCTGCAAGAAGCTCAGAATATCTATGGCTACCTGCCTTTTGAAGTTCAAGTTATGATAGCCGACGGGATGGACATACCGCTCGAAAAGGTTTACGGCATTTCTACTTTTTACAGTCAATTTTCTTTAACACCCAAGGGCAAATACAGCGTTGCTGTTTGCATGGGCACCGCTTGTTATGTAAAAGGTGCACAGGGTATTTTGGATGAAGTTTGTGAAAAGCTGGGTATAGGCCCGGATGAATGCACGGCCGACGGTTTGTTTTCCATTGATGCAACACGCTGCATCGGTGCTTGCGGCCTGGCCCCGGTTATGACTGTAAACGATGATGTTTACGGCAAAATCACCGCTGACCAGGTTGAGGGTATTCTCAATAAGTACAGGAAATAATCCATGTTGGAACTGTCATTAAACATACTTGACATTGCGCAAAATTCAATTGCCGCCGGCGCAAATCTTATTAAAATTTCAATCGAGGAAGACAAACTGCGGCAAAGCATGCAAGTAAAGGTTGAAGACAACGGGCGGGGGATGCCCCGTCAAACTGCCGAAAACGCCACAGACCCTTTTTTCACATCCAGAACAACACGCAAGGTCGGGCTGGGTATACCGCTTTTTAAGATGGCGGCCGAAATGACGGGTGGCAGTTTTAAGCTTGAATCACAAGAAGGCAAGGGCACAAAAATCACCGCCCTTTTCAAGACCGACAGCCTGGATTTTGTCCCCCTGGGGGATATGGGCTCAAGCTTGTCCCTGTTGATTTCAATGAATCCAAATATTAACTTTGAATACTGCCACAAGGTGGGCAAAAAAACTTTTGAACTCAAGAGCAAAGATATTTCCAATATTTTAGGCGACCTTCCTCTGAATTTACCGGAAGTTACAGACTGGATAAGTCAATATGTCGCCCAAGAAATAGCAATTATTCACGGAGGTGTAGAATATGAAGACAATTGAAGAGCTCAATGCCATAAGGGAAAAGGCCAAGGCTCAAATGACCGTGCGTGAAGACAATACCGACCTTATTCGTGTTGTTGTGGGCATGGCAACCTGCGGCATTGCCGCCGGTGCTCGCTCGGTTATAAATGCTTTTACAAGAGAGGTAGGGCGTCGCAAGCTTCAAAATATCTCAATCTCTCAAACGGGTTGTATCGGCATATGCCAGTATGAACCGATTGTTGAAGTTATCGAAAAAGGTAAAGAAAAGGTTACCTATGCCAAAGTAACCGAAGACATGGTCCCAAGAATTGTCAGTGAACACTTGGTCAACGGCAATGTGGTCCTTGAATTCACTGTTGGCGCAATAGCTAAATAGAAGGAGGAAAATGAATGTTTCGTTCACATGTGCTTGTGTGTGGCGGTACGGGTTGTACTTCCTCGGACAGCGAAGGGATAATAACAGCTCTTGAAGAGGAGCTTAAAGAAAAAGGCTTACAAGACGAAGTCAAGGTAATCCGTACCGGTTGCTTTGGTCTTTGTGCGGTCGGCCCTATAATGATAGTTTACCCGGAAGGCAGCTTTTACAGTGAAGTAAAGGTTGACGATGTGCCGGAAATAGTTGAAGAGCACCTGCTTAAAGGTCGCTTGGTTGAGCGCCTTTTGTATGAAGAAACTCTTGCGGAAGACACCATAAAGTCCCTCAATGAAACGGATTTTTATAAAAAACAAAAGCGTATCGCTCTTAAAAACTGCGGTGTCATTAACCCCGAAAGCATTGAAGAGTACATAGCCCTTGATGGCTATCAGGCCCTTGCCAAATGCCTTTGTGAGTTAAAGCCTCAAGATGTTATTCAAATTGTTAAAGATTCCGGCTTGCGCGGCAGGGGCGGCGGCGGCTTCTCCACCGGTTTAAAGTGGGAATTTACGGCCAAAACTCCGAGCGAGCAAAAATATGTGGTGTGTAACGCAGACGAAGGTGACCCCGGCGCTTTTATGGACCGTTCCGTCCTTGAAGGCGACCCTCACTGCATCATCGAATCCATGGCAATCTGCGGCTATGCCGTGGGCGCCGATGAAGGTTATGTTTATGTCCGCGCCGAATACCCCATTGCGGTTAATCGTTTGGAGCATGCCATCAAGCAAGCGCGTGAATTAGGCTTGCTGGGTAAAAATATTTTTGATTCCGGTTTTGATTTTGATCTGCACATCCGCCTGGGTGCGGGTGCCTTTGTCTGCGGTGAGGAAACCGCTCTTATGACATCAATCGAAGGCAACCGCGGTGAACCTCGTCCCCGCCCGCCCTACCCGGCCATAAAGGGTCTTTTCGGCAAACCAACGGCAGAAAACAATGTCGAAACATTTGCCAATATCCCCTATATTATCCGCAACGGTGCCGAGAGCTTTGCTTCCATGGGCACCGAAAAGTCCAAGGGCACAAAAGTTTTTGCCCTGGGCGGCAATATTAAAAACACGGGCCTAGTCGAAATCCCCATGGGTACCACCCTGCGTGAAATCATTGAGGAAATCGGCGGCGGTATCCCCGGCGGCCGTAAATTTAAGGCCGCACAAACCGGCGGACCTTCCGGCGGTTGTATACCCGCCAAGCTCATAGACACCCCAATTGACTATGACAACCTTTCGGCTATCGGCTGTATGATGGGTTCGGGCGGCATGATTGTAATGGACGAATCCAACTGCATGGTTGACATCGCCCGCTTCTTCCTGGATTTCACCGTTGACGAATCCTGCGGCAAGTGCACGCCCTGCCGTATAGGCACCAAGCGCATGCTTGAAATTTTGGATAAAATCGTTACGGGCCAGGCGGAACTTGAAGATTTGGACAAGTTGGAAGAGTTGGCCCACCATGTCAAAGAAAACTCCTTATGCGGCTTGGGCCAAACCGCACCCAACCCTGTCTTGTCCACCATGAACTTCTTTAAAGATGAATATATTGCCCATGTAAAAGACAAGACTTGCCCCGCCGGCGTTTGTAAAGATCTTTTAACCTACTACATCGACCCGGATATTTGTATCGGCTGCACCTTGTGCGCACGCGCTTGCCCGGTTGATGCAATTGCGGGGGCCCCAAAGCAAACCCATGTTATTGATACGGACGCCTGTATTAAGTGCGGTGCCTGTATGGACGCCTGTAAGAAAACAAAAGCAGTTTTTTTAATATAAGGAAGGAGGCGCTATAAGATAATGGCCAATGTTAATGTAAAGGTTAATAACCACGAAGTCAGTGTACCGGCCGGTATTACGGTGCTTGAAGCCGCACGCTATGCCGGCATTGAGATCCCTACTTTGTGTTATTTGAAAGAAATAAATGAAATCGGTGCCTGCCGTATTTGTGTGGTGGAAGTTAAGGGCGCCCGCGGCCTTGTTACAGCCTGTGTTTACCCCGTAAGCGAGGGGATGGAAATATTCACCAACACAGAAAAGGTTCGCAAAAGCCGTAAGCTGACACTTGAATTAATTTTATCAACCCACGACAAGCGTTGCCTTTCCTGCATACGCAGCGGCAACTGTGAACTCCAACATCTGTGCAAAGAGTTCGGTGTTGATGATGAAGATTATTTTGAGGGCGAAAACCCCCAATATGATTTTGACGACTCCACAGCCCACATGGTGCGTGACAACAACAAGTGCATCCTCTGCCGCCGTTGTGTGGCTGCATGCGAAGCGCAGATGGTTTCGGTTATCGGCCCCAATGCCCGCGGTTTTGATACGCACATCAGTTCGGCTTTCGACAAGGACCTGGCCCATGTTTCCTGTATTTCTTGCGGCCAGTGCATAGTAAACTGCCCCACAGGCGCAATTGTTGAAAAAGACGACACTCATGCGGTATTCGCCGCTATTAACGACCCCGAAAAGTTTGTAATAGTTCAAACCGCCCCCTCCATTCGCGCCACTTTGGGCGAAAGTTTCGGCATGCACATCGGCACCAATGTTGAAGGCAAGATGGTAGCCGCCCTTCGTCGTTTGGGCTTTGACCGTGTTTTTGATACGGACATCGGCGCCGATATGACAATCGTGGAAGAGGCAACGGAATTTATAGACCGCGTTAAAAACAACGGTGTCTTGCCCCTGATTACCTCCTGTTCACCCGGTTGGGTCAAATATTGCGAACATTATTATCCTGACCAAATACCCCATCTTTCTTCTTGTAAATCACCCCAGCAAATGTTCGGTGCCATCAGTAAAACCTGGTTTGCCAAAAAATACGGCATAGATCCGGCAAACATAGTCGTTGTCGGCATTATGCCTTGCACTGCTAAAAAGTTTGAAAGCCAACGCGACGACCAAAATGCATCCGGTTACCCGGATGTTGATATAGCTCTCACCACACGCGAACTTGCGCGGATGATTGATACAGCCGGCATTTTCTTCCCCAAACTCCCCGATGAAGAATTTGACAATCCCCTGGGTGAGTCCACGGGCGCGGCCGTTATCTTCGGTGCCACCGGCGGTGTTATGGAAGCGGCTCTTCGAACAGCTGCGGACCTGTTGACCGGTGAAGATTTGGAAGATGTTGATTACAAGGAAGTAAGGGGAACACAAGGCATTAAAGAAGCCACCTATAACATAGGCGGCATGGATGTCAATGTTTGCGTAGCCAGTGGCCTTTCCAACGCCCATGAGGTTATGGAAAGAGTTAAAAACGGAACAGCCGACTATCACTTTATTGAAATTATGGGCTGCCCGGGCGGTTGTGTAAACGGCGGCGGTCAACCCATTCAACATGCCGTGGTTCATAACTTTATTGACCTGACCAGCCGTAGGGCCGCAGCCCTCTACTCGGCCGATAAGGACCTGCCCAAGCGCAAGTCACACGAAAGCGAAGTTGTCAAAAACCTTTACCAAGACTTCTTCGGTTCCTATGGCAGCGAGAAAGCTCACAAAATTCTTCATACATCCTATGTAAAGCGTCCTAAATACAAATAAGACCAAAGGGCCCTCGGCCAAAGCCGGGGGCTGTTTTCTACTCATTTTTGATTTATAAAACAATTAGACTTAAAGGAGGAAGTGCAATGTTAAATCAAGCAGAAGGAAGATTTTCCAAGGAAGGCCTGACCTTTGATGATGTTTTATTGGTCCCCGGCCAATCTAATATCTTGCCCAAGGATGTTTGCTTGGCAACCCGTTTGAGCAAACACCTAAATCTCAACACACCCTTGATGAGTGCAGCTATGGACACGGTTACCGAAGCCCGCATGGCTATTGCCATGGCCAGGGAAGGCGGCATAGGTGTAATCCACAAAAACATGTCAATCGAAGACCAGGCCCTGGAAGTTGACAGGGTCAAGCGAAGCGAAAACGGCGTAATAATAAACCCCTTCTTTTTAGCCCCCGATAATCTTGCGGAAGATGCCCTGGAACTTATGAAGCGTTACAGAATTTCCGGCGTACCCATCTGTACGGATGGCAAATTAGTCGGGATTATAACCAACCGTGACCTTCGCTTCATGACCGATTTTTCCGTGCCCATCCACGAGGTCATGACCAAGGACAACCTTGTCACCTCCCATATGGGGACTACCTTAAAGCAAGCTAAGGCAATTTTGATGAAGCATAAGATTGAAAAATTGCCCTTGGTTGATGATCAAGGTTACCTCAAGGGCTTAATCACCATAAAAGATATTGAAAAGGCAGTCCAGTACCCCAACTCCGCCAAGGACGAAAGGGGTCGGCTCTTGTGTGCCGCCGCCATCGGGGCCACATCCGATGTTTTAGACAGGGCCGCAGCCCTGGTTGAAGCCCATGTTGACGCCCTGGTTTTAGATTCGGCCCACGGCCACAGCCAAAATATAATGGAGGCTGTCAGCAAGGTTAAGGCTGCATATCCGGACATTACCTTAATAGCCGGAAATATCGCCACATCCGAAGGGGCCAAGGCCCTTATTGATGCCGGAGCGGACACGGTCAAGGTCGGAATCGGCCCCGGTTCCATCTGCACCACCAGAGTGGTCGCCGGTATAGGGGTGCCACAAATTACAGCCATTCATGATGCCGCCAATGCAGCAGATAAACTGGGTATCCCCGTCATAGCAGACGGCGGAATCAAATATTCGGGTGACATTGTCAAGGCCTTGGCCGCCGGTGCCGATGTTGTCATGATAGGTTCCCTCATAGCCGGTTGTGAAGAATCACCCGGTGAAACCGAAATTTACCAAGGCCGTCAATTTAAGGTCTACCGCGGTATGGGCAGCATAGGTGCCATGAATAAGGGCAGCACCGACCGCTACTTCCAAGAAGACAACCGCAAGCTGGTCCCCGAAGGTGTTGAAGGTCGAGTTCCCTACAAGGGACCGCTTTCGGACACCGTCTTCCAAATGCTGGGCGGGCTTCGCTCGGGCATGGGTTACTGCGGTTGTGAAAATATTGCAGATTTACATAAGGCTCAATTTGTTCGCATTACCGGCGCGGGTTTAATTGAAAGCCATCCCCATGATGTTTATATTACTAAAGAAGCACCCAACTATTCGGGTAATGTGTAAGACTGAAAACGCTTTAAAGGGCTGTCTCAAAACGAAAGGTTTTGAGGCAGCCTTTTTTCTTGACACATGCCTGTTGTATGTCGTAGAGATGATTTGCAATCGCCCGTCGCAAGGGTTATCATAGGCATAAGGATTTGGTTGCTAAATGGTTGTTTAAAGAACGAATAGCGGTTTGGGTCATGATTTTATTGTGACCCAAACTTGCTCAAAACTGAGGTATTATTTTGAAAAAAATAAAATTTACTGTTTGCTTGCTAATTGCCTTAATTATAGTTGTCTACAATGGAGAACTATTCCAAGATTATTTGAATCATTTTGAAGCGCCATTTGACTATACAACATTTAATAAGCCCCAAAGCGTAAAACAAAGTCAGATGACAGAAGATTTAAAATATATTGCAAAGCAAAACTGCATAAGTTTTTTTACGGTTCTTACAAAAGACGAAAATGCTCTTTCTGTTGAAAAGCAGATATATATTTCAGATAATAGTGTTATTGATGTAATAAGAGAGCAATGCAGAATTCAACCCAAGAAATATAAAAGTCTTTTCTTGGGAGAGACTACAATCCAGTTTTATGACATTAGCGAAATACCGGACATTAATCTTGCGGGGAATTATTATCTAATCGGTGATATAAACAACCAGGATATGTTTAAACAGCAGGCAATCGGCCTTTACGGCGGGGGCTTGGTTAAGGACGGGGTAAAAGATAATAGCGAAATTAAAACTATTATATCCTTGTGGCTTATTGTCATTGCGGTATCTCTGTTGCTGACTGAATATGAAATATTACTAAATAAAAAAGAAACTCATATCAAACTGATGCTTGGTGAAAAGGCTATAGTTGTTTTTCTTAAAAACATTTTACAGGAATTTAGCTTCTTTCTTCTTGCTTCAGTTTTGTTGTTTGCTATAACGAGTCTTTTTACTACCTCTTTGTTTTTAATTGAATATTCTGCACTTATGCTTATTTGCATGTTAATCGCAAATGCAATGCTGTATTTAGGTGTATTCCGGCATAATTACAAAGAAGCTTTTTCAAAATACGGTTCGTCTGTTGCATTGCTGAGCGCAAGCTATGCTATAAAAATTGCCGCGTCGATTTTGACGGTCTTAATTGTTTCTGCAAATTTTGTTGTTATTTTGGAAGCAATATCTTTTCGCACTCAAAAAGACTTTTTTAAAGCACATTCCGATTATGTGTATATTGATTTAATGTTTTCAAAAAGGTCAAATAAAACAGGAGATGATGCAGCAAAGGAAGGACTTGAACTTATTAGAAAGTCGGACAAACTTTTACTTGAAATATATAAATACTGTTTTCGAGAACACGGTGTCTCTATATATTCCGATATTGGCAAATCAATCGGCAGCAATGAACAAATAGCCTTATTCAACCAAAGCGCAAAGGAGTATTTAGTCAATAATATAAATGACCTTGATGAAAATAAAATAGATGAGAACAAGGTATACATACTTTTCCCCGAAGAACAATATTTTTCGGGATTTAGCGGAGAATTATTGGACTTTGTATTAACGGCAACAAGTAGAGTTTTGGAAGAAGATATAGATAAAACACCCTATGATACACTTGGCTACAGTAAAAATACAAAGCTTATTGGTCTCACAGATGAAAATTTGACTTTATCTGATTATATGGAAAACCCAATTGTTATTTTTTTGAATTTCGATGATAGCTTACTTATCAACGAGAATACTGAGCGTCACATGTGGGCTGTTTTCAATAAAGATATAATGTATAAAATCACAAAAGATGAACTGGTCGATTTTACAAGTCAATTCGGATTTGACAGCAAAACAGATATATTCAGAATCACAAATGTATATGAAAACTATTTAAGGTCATGGAATACTATCAGGCGGACAATGTACATTAATATTGTGTTGAGCATTCTTATTATCATACTAGAGGTGATAATAACGGCAACAATCATCAAGTTGGAATATAAGGTTAACGCAATGGAATTATCCATCAAAAAGACACTGGGCTATTCGATGCTTAGCAAGAATAAAAAGATATTATCAATACCCTTCGTTTCTTCCGTGTTCAGTATTGCCGGCATCCTCGTTTTCAATTATTACTTTAATTTTTCACAATATAAATATTTAATTTTCGGCGCAGTGCTTTTCTTTGTAATAGAACTGTGCATTATACTTTATTATACTGCTAAAATGGAAAGAGCCAATGTTCCAAGGATATTAAAGGGGGAAAGCTTATGATTAAACTTAACAACATAAACAAGTCTTTTGGTGATAAAAAGCTGTTTCAAGATTTTTCTCTCACAATAGAGGATGGCGAATTTATTATCCTAACCGGGGTAAGCGGTTGCGGGAAGACGACACTTTTAAATATGATTGGCGCATTAGAGCCTTTTGACAGCGGTGAGATTCTTGTAGACGGAAAAAATATTGCAAAGAGAAAATATCAAACCCAATATTTTAAAACAAAAGTTGGCTTTCTGTTCCAAAATTTTGCATTAGTTGATAACAAGACCGTTAAGGAAAACCTGAAATTAGTTAAAAATGATTGTAGGACAGATACCTCTATAGAGGAAGCTCTGGATTTTATAGGTCTTCCAAATGTGATTAACCAAAAGGTATATACCTTATCAGGCGGAGAACAGCAAAGAGTAGCTCTTGCAAGGCTTATGATTAAAAAATGTGATTTGATTCTTGCAGACGAGCCGACCGGCTCCCTTGATAGGGGAAACGCCGAGATAGTATTCGGTTTGCTTGAAGAGCTCAACAAAAAGGGCAAAACAGTTGTTGTTGTAACTCATGATGAAAAATTGCAAGAAAAAGGAAAGAGAGTGGTAGTGTTATGAAAGAAAAGAAAAAAGTAAAAATTGTTGTAGCCTTGATTTTCACTTTGTTTGCTACTTGGAACATTGTTTGGTTTGCAAGCTACTCAATAGGGTATAATAAATATACAGAGCCTCTTGATGAAATGTTCGGAGAAAAAATGCTAATAAAGGACGGTTATACTTATGCTGTGAAGAAGCCCGGTTATCTATCTTTTGAGGGAAATATCGCAATGACAGCCTCAAACCAGGAAGGTTTAATCATGTGGCCTAATTTGTTTGGTGAAGACGAGTATGGTATAACAATTTTAGTTAACGATGAGCGTTATGATCTCTTGTTAGATAAAAATATGAATCTTATTGGAAATACTAACAATAGGGATGCCGAAAATGTACTAAATAAAAACAAAGAAAAGATAGAAAGCCTTTATGAGCAAGCGCGATTGGTTTGGGATATTTAGATATGAATCATACATAGTATAGAATCCCCACGAGGTATTGAAAAGTCGTAAGCGAAGCCCATGCTTGAAAAAGTCTGCGCTTGATCAACCTTGAAGACCGCAGTTAAATCAAGCTTGTCACCTTGTCTGTCGGGATGATACGACGCCTTGGCATAGCACAAGCTATTCTCAACGATCCCGATATAATTATTTTTGATGAACCGACAACAGGCCTTGACCCTGAAGAGCGCCTGCGCTTTAAAAATCTGATTGGTGAGATAAAGGGCGACCGAACTGTCATTATTTCCACACATATTGTCGAAGATGTTGACGCAGTATGTGATTACATTGCGGTAATAGGGGGAAAGACTATTGCCGCTTGCGGAAGGCCGCATGAAATTCAATCCTATGCGGACGGAAAAGTATTTCTGCTTCCCGAAAACCATCCCGAGGCCCTAAATAAATCCAATTATATTGTAAAACGCAGCGAAATAAACGGGGAAGTATTTCTTCGGCTTTTGTCCAATCTACCAATACAGGCAGAGCCCCAACACCCTACCGTGAAGGATGGCTATTTATGCGTATCAAAGGGGATCTGAAACTTCGCGCCCAACGAATTCTTTTGATATTTAAAAGTATGGGGCTAACTGCCTTCGTACCGCCTTTGGTTATTCTGCTTGTGATGCCGTCTCTGAACTATTTAAGCTATCGCAGTGAAGGCGTTTCCGAGAGTTTCTACTACAGTATAACGCAAATAGCCCAGGTCTTAATACCCATGTTTTGTCATGGTGGACAATCTTTATGATGCGAAACTTTGTTGAAGTTCAGGGCAAGGAAGTTCTTTATGTAAACCGTTACAAAAACTCTGTATGGGATGCCACTCTTATATTTGGCCTATATTGCCTTATGATTTCCCTACCATATGCTGTTTATATGCTCTTATTCCCGGGTATGAAACTGGAGTTTATAAAAATGCTAATGATTTGCTTCTTTTTCTTCGGGCTCACCTTTTTTCTTGCCGGCTTAACCGGGTCTATGCCTGCAATGATTTTAGTGAATCTTTTTCTTGTCTTGATTAATTTTCTTGTTGGCAGCTATAATTCAAAATTTCCGATCTATTACAGCCTTGAAGTAGTTACGACTTCGGCCTTGCTAACACATTATTTACCACTGGCGGCCTTGGGCGGAGTGTTCTTGTTATTAGGGAAGTTATTGATAAAAAGACAGGCACTTAAACGACTGTAAAATTAACAACCGTATGGGTACACTCCTGCTTTTTATATTATTTCACACAAAAAAGAGCTGTCGCAAAGCGAAAAGTTTTGCGACAGCCCCTATTTGATATCGAATAGTATATAATATACTGTGACTATCCCCAATAACCATCTGCTGAAGCGAGATTTGAAAAGACAAGTCGCCAGCAGTTTTTATGAAAGATATGTGTAGTCACAGCTATCCGGAAGCACTTGACTGTAAGGTTAAGAAATCATATATCGAACCGTCACAGCCGTCCTCATATGATGTGTAGAAAGAGGTCTTATATGAGCAATCTAAATAACAATATTCAGTTGTACGAAGATCAGCCTATCCGCGCCGCTTGGGATTCTAAAAAAGAAGAATGGTGTTTTTCCATCGTTGATGTTGTAGGCATACTTACGGAACAGCCGAATCAGCGCGGTGCCAGCAATTATTGGGCAAAACTGAAGCAGCGTTTGAAAGAAGAAGGCGCAGATCAGTTGCTGACAGATTGTCAGCAACTGAAATTGAAATCTCCAAAGGACGGTAAGCGATACCTGACCGATACAGCAAGCACCGAAGGACTTTTACGCATTATTCAGTCCATCCCATCTCCGAAAGCAGAGCCGTTCAAGTTGTGGCTTGCCCGTGTCGGGACAGAAAGAATCGAAGAAACTATTGACCCGGAACAGGCTATAGACAGAGCTTTGCAAACCTATCAGAAAAAAGGATATAGCGATGAGTGGATTCATCAACGGCTTCTTTCCATTCGTGTCCGTAACGCTCTCACAGATGAATGGCAAAAGAGTGGCGTTCAGCGTGGGCGTGAATACGCGATCCTTACAGACGAAATCACAAAAGCGTGGTCGGGTATGAATACAAGGCAGTACAAACATTTGAAAAATCTTAAGAAAGAAAATCTTCGTGATAATATGTCCGATATGGAATTAATTTTGAATATGCTTGCAGAGTCTACATCTACGGAAATATCAAAACAGCAAAAGCCGTCTTCATTTGAGGAAAATATGGACATCGCAAGAAGCGGAGGTGAAGCTGCCGGAGAAGCAAGAAAAGCGGTTGAAGCAAGGATCGGCGAGCCCGTTATAACATCGCAAGACGCTGCTCAACTTAACTCGGTATTGATAAATATGGTAGAGGGCGTGGCAGATATGAATAAGGACAGTTCTACTGCTGAATCTGATACCGATGAAGATTAATATGAGAAAAATCCGTTATTTATTTTGTTTGGCATCAAAAAGTGCTGTCACAAAACTTTTCGTTTCGTGACAGCACTTTAGTTTTTATAGGAATTTTTGCGAAGCTATACTCCCCTATATCTTAACACGCGAATGGAGTTTAATATGGCTAAGATAGACACGCCCACATCGGCAAAAACAGCCTCCCACATACCGGCTATACCAAGTGCCCCCAAGAGAAGGAATATGAGCTTGACGCCCAGGGCAAATATAATATTTTGCCAGACAATTTTTCTGGTATAGGCGGCTATATCCAGGGCATCATTTAGTTTTGAAGGCTCATCGGTCATAAGGACTATGTCTGCCGCTTCAATAGCTGCATCCGAACCCAGGCCACCCATAGCTATGCCGATATCGGCCATAGCTAAAACAGGGGCATCGTTTATGCCGTCACCCACAAAGGCCAACTTGCCCTTGGCGGAAGTTTTTTCTCTTAGCCTTTCAAGCTCATCTGACTTATCGCCCGGTAAAAGGTCGGCATAATAGGCATCCAGCCCCAAGCTTTGGGCTACCGGTTTAGCTGCTTGAGCATTGTCGCCCGTCAGCATGACGGTTTGCTTGACTCCCCTCTTCTTTAGGGAGAGCAAGGCTTCTTTGGCATCATCCTTGATTTTGTCACCTACCAGGATGCTGCCCATAAAGCTTCCGTCACGGGCCAGGTAGAGCTTGCTGCCTGCAAGAGTGTTTTCTTGAAAATCTATAGCTTCTTCTTCCATCAGCCTTGCATTGCCCGCCAAGATTTTTTCGCCTTGAGCCATGACTGAAATTCCCCGGCCGGGGATTTCCCTATAGTTGGAAAGCTCGGACTTATCAGGCTCCTTACCATAAGCTTTTAAAATTGACAGAGCTATGGGATGGTTGGAAAAGCTTTCGGCCTCGGCGGCAATTTTTAAAAGTTCTTCCTCGCTGACCCCTTCTGTGGGGTGGAGGCTGATAAGTTCAAAAACACCTTGAGTCAAGGTTCCGGTCTTGTCAAAGACCAGGGTCTCAAGTGAATTGAGGGCCTCCAAATAGTTGCTGCCCTTTATTAAGATTCCCTTTTTAGAGGCAGCACCAATGCCACCGAAAAAACCCAAGGGAATGGATATGACCAAGGCACAGGGGCAGGACACCACCAAGAAAATAAGTGCTCTTTGAATCCAATCCGTCCAAGCCCCACCCATAAGCAAGGGGGGCAAGATAGCTAACAAAAGAGCCAGACCCACAACAGCCGGTATATAGTAGCGGGAAAATTTTGTAATAAAGTTTTCTGTAGGGGCTTTTTTATCGGCTGCATTTTCTACCAAATCCAAAATCTGTGCCGCCGTGGAATTTTCATAGTTTTTAAGAACCTCAGCCGTCAAAAGCCCGTTTAGATTGACCATACCGGATAAGATTTGATCACCGGCTTCAACATCTCTCGGTTGGTTTTCGCCGGTCAGGGCGGAAGTATCCAGGGCAGAACGGCCATCTAAAACCTTGGCATCAAGCGGTACTTTTTCACCGGGTTTTATGAGTATAATATCACTCACTTGTACCTTGGCCGGGTGAATCTTTTCAAAGTCATTGCCCTTCTTCAAGTTGGCGTAATCGGGCCTTATGTCTATAAGTTCGCTTATAGATTTTTTTGACCTCTTGACGGCCAGATCTTGAAAATATTCACCCACACGGTAAAAGAGCATGACCGCCACTGCTTCGGCATAATTCCGAGTAGCAAGGGCGCCTAAGGTAGCCACACCCATGAGGAAGTTTTCATCAAAAATACGACCCCGCCTAATATTCTTAAAGGCGGCATACAAAACTTCCCCGCCCAAGATTATATAGGCAAGCATAAAAAACGGAAGAATAATATAGGGTTTTGCTTTAAGAAGATACTGTAAACTTAAGGCAAGAACAAAAAACAGGCTGCCGGAAAGTATAAGGCTCAACTCTTTTTTTGAGTTCACCGCGTCATGCGAATGGCTGTGTGATTGACCCTCTTCAAGCCTTTCGCCCTTCTCCGAAACCTTAACATCGGGCTCCAGCTTGTTGACGATTTGCTTAACCAAATCCAGAGCCCCCCGCTCGGCTTCTTTATCCTTAAATTCTGCCTTAAGGGTACCTGTTAAGGCATTCACATTAGCACTCTTAACCCCGGCTTGGGACTGAATTTTATTTTCAATTTTAACAGCGCAAGAGGCACAAGATAAACCCTGCAAGTCAAACTCTTTTACCATTGTATTCACTTCCTTTTCAAACAGTTGTTCAAGTGTTCAACTGTTACCCTTTAAAGTGGAGCATCATTAGTCTGATGCTCTCTATTCTTTTATGTGTTCCAATGCATTTTCAAAAATTTCTTTCACATGGCAGTCTACCAAGGAATAATATGCCACCTTGCCTTGCTTATCAAACTTAACAAGGTTGGCCATGCGCAGAGATTTAAGCTGGTGGGATATAGCGGATTTTGTCATACCTAAAAGCACGGCCAAATCACAGACACACATTTCATGGCAGTAAAGGGCCCATAAGATTTTGAGACGGGTTGGGTCGGAGTACATTTTATAAAGATTGGCCATGGCTTGAAAATCTTCCTTGGGCAACATTTGCCCTTCCACTTCTTTCACCACTTGAGCGTGTATAACATCGCAGTCGCAAGCGCTTGTATCTTTCTTCCTCATCTTATCACCCTTTCGGTTGAACAATCGTTCAACCATCATCTTTATTTTAAAGCATGGCGCGGCGCTTGTCAAGGTTTTTATAAAAAAAGCCCTCACCAAATAAGGCGAGAGCTTTTTAAGGTTAAAGTTAAATCAGGCGGCCAGGGCTGCCAGAGCTTCGGGAGAAATCACCGACGGCCTGAAGAGCCACCAGACCAAGAGATAACCGGTAATGACCGCCACAATTGTGAAGGGTACGCTTATGCGCATAAAGGTTTTGGCTGTTACCGTATGACCGTCTTTGCGCAAAATGCCTATGCTTGCAATGTTGGCCGAAGCACCGACAGGTGTTATGTTCCCGCCCAATGTTGCACCGACGATAAGGCCGAAGTAAAGAACATATTTTGAACCTTGGGGCATGCCCGGGTCGGCGGCCAGGGCCGTAACCACAGGCAACATGGTCATAACATAAGGTATGTTGTCAATTACGGCAGAAAGCATAACCGAGGCCCAAGTAAAGATTGTAAACATAACAAAAACATTGCCGCGGCTAACCTTTTGCAAGATTTCGCTGACTTTTTGGATAACACCGACTTCTTCTATACCGCCGATTATAACAAACAGTCCCACAAGAAGAAGAAGGGTGAAAAAGTCTAATTCTTCAATAATGTGTTTTACCTTTTCGCCTTTAGCCAGTTTTCTGATAAAACCTATAAGGAAGAGCCCGACGCAAATCAGGCCGTTTAGGGGGATTGCATCCCTGAAGGCCACAGCCTGTGCACCGACTTTAATGTCAGGCAAGGTTAAGAAAGAAGCGATTATAAGTAAAACAACCGTGGCCACCATTAAAATTGAGGGCACATAATCGGTTACCTGTGTTTTTTCTTCTATCCTAATTGGGTGCTTGTCCTTCCTAAATAAGAAAACAAGGACCAAGGCTGTTGTGATGGCTGCCAGTTGGTTTACCCAAAATAAGCTGGGCTTGCCCAAGAAAAAGAAGAAATCATTAAAGTCCATGCCTGCTTCGGCACCAAGCAAGATTGAAGTTGTGTCACCCACCAAGGTGGCGGCACCTTGTAGATTGGAGGAAACCGAAATGGCTATTATCATGTTAACGGGTGAGACTTTTTGTTTTTTTGCTATTGTCACGGCAACGGGTGCCATCATTAAAACCGTTGCCACATTGTCTACAAAGGCCGATATAAAGCCCGCAAAAAGGGCCAAGGCCACCGTGGCCCATTGAACTGTTTTGGTCTTGTCAATAATTATGTCCGCCAGAAGTGCCGGCATTTTCGATTCAATGAAAAGGGCCACAACCCCCATGGTGCCCAAAATCATCATTAAAACATTCCAATTGGGTATCCAGTCGAGTGTAAGCACTTTTTCAATCGAAGACATTCTTGTAAGTGCGAATATTGCAGCTGTTGCGAGAGCTATGTAGGCATTGTATTTTGGCACCAGCAACATCAAAGCATAGGTTAGCAAAAACAAACCCAAGGCTATTATCATTTGGTAAGATTGCCAGTAATCAGCGAGACCGACAAACAAATAAAACCCCTCACTTTCTTTTATAAAGAGCTGTTAAATCTTAATTTTTCATAGATGCTGTGAAATGAAAACTATTCTGACTTGAGCGATAGTGCTTTAATCGTTTTACTTGCTTGGTCGGTTTTTTCAAATGTTATTTCAACCGTGTCACCGGGGTTTAAAACAACCACTTCGGGTGCCTTTGAAGCCGCGATGGTATAGTAGGTGCTTTCACCTTCAAGTTTTATATAATAGTGGCTTTCACCCGAGAGAACGGCTGACCTGATATCGGCTATGCTGCCCTTGACCGCTTGGCGATTTTCTTCAGAATCTTTACCGTTTTCTTTACCGGCACCGGTTTCATCAATGTCTTCGACATTTATGTCTGTTGAAACACCTTCGGCTACCAAAAGATTGTTGTACTGGCTCAAACAATCGGTCAGGTTTTCACCAACCACAAAAATCTTGTTAAAGTTTTTAACATTAACCAGTGCAAACTGTTGGTTTACATTGTCGTTATCTTTAAGGGCCATAAAGTAAGTAGGTTCGCCGCTTACATTTATGAGCAAGGGGAAGGAGGCTATGTAGGCCTTGTCTTTAACCTTACCTTCGGCAACCGCCATGGCCGAATATTCTTTCGCTCCGCTGACCCTGTAGAACTTTGAATCCTTGGTTCTCTGGTTTATAAGCACAAAGCCCGTAATGGATTGGTCACTGGTGACGGAAGTTACGCCCGTGTACATGAAAACATCATCGTCTTTGGCAATATAGCTGTAACCTTCGGTCGTTGCGAAAACATCCTTTTGGCCTAAAAACGAGTTCCAAAAACCATTTTGATATTTGCCGTAGTAGTTATATTGTTCAATCAAAAGATCAGCCGGGAAGATACGGTCTGCCCATTTTAAGTCGGGGTTGTTTTTAAGCTCATCAAATGAATAATAAGTGCTGGAACCGGCGGGGTCATTTGCCTTAACAAAAACGGCTCCGATAGAATCCGTTCCGCCGAAGAGGCCTATGGTTTTATCCAAACGCGCACAAATCCAATAGGGTGTTCCGTCGTCGTCAATTTCAAATGTCGGGTCGGAGAAAATATAGGTGGGGTATTTAAAGCGCAAGTGGCGCTTTAAGAGGCGGCCAAAGTGCTCGGCCGGGGAATACATAATGTTTTCTTGCCCTATATCCTTAAGTTCCACAAACTTGGTGGTTTGGTCTGCCATGTCAATTACCGTGTAGCCGGGGAAGCCGTCTTTGCGGTTGGTAAACCACTTAATAATGTCGGCATACTGTAGGGTTGAAACACGCACCGGTTTGCCTTGATAGTTAATTTGAGTGTAAAGCGGGTAAACGGTAAACTGGGAAACCTTTCCGATTTTTTCCAAATCACTCAAGGCTCTGGAAGCGACATTGGCCGCAGCCGATTCATCAAGGCGGGGGATATTGCTGTATGATTCGGCGTTTTGGCGCTCAATTGCTTCCGTAAAATTGCCGGTGATATCAACATCAATAATTTGGCTGTAGCTCTTGGCCCTAAAGAAAGGTGAAGAGATAACAAAACCAAGGCCCACAACCAAGGCCAGGGCCCCCAACAAAACACCCGGGATTATGGATTGCCTTTTAACATAGGGAACATATTCCGGCTTGGCAAAGGCTTGGGTGGTTAAAAAGGTAAGCCCTATATAAGTACCGATAACCGCCGCCAAGTAAGTATAAAGCTCATAGGCTTTAAAATTCAAGGGCGGTAGCATCAGGTAATAGTAAAGCCCGCCCAAAAGCAGGGTACCCACCAAACTGATAATAATTTTTAAGGCCGCCTTTTCCGGCGGGATAACAATTTCTTTTTTCCTGTTGCCGCCTCTGCCGGCAAAATCCACTTTAATAGGATCCATCCAAACAACTCCTTAAGCTCATAAATTGACTGATTTCCATAAGAAAGATTATATATTAAAACGGCCTTTATTACAACACCCCCAAAGGGGCCGTATGTGTCAAGTAAACGTTGGCAAAATATACCTTGCAAAAAGAATCATTAACTTCATTGCAGTCAAGGGTTAAGTCTGACTGCGGTCAGGCTTAACCGCACAACAATTATACTTTGCTTTTGTTG
>JAAYSC010000067.1 GCA_012524025.1 Clostridiales bacterium
AGTCCTATTCTCCCACGGCATAAAAAACACATCCTTTTATCTGTATTTTTTTGCCTTTATTTTATCATAAAACTGTAAGCTATCTACTTGCACTACCTGTAAGCTATCTTACTACACTGTACACCCCTGTGGTTGCCCGGTTAACCTCGGGGATACATCAATTCCCGGGCAGGCACGGGGGCCTGCCCCTACAGCATTTTCCAAGATTATAATTGCATGAATATGATTTGGCATAACAATAAATTCGCCGTGTTTTAACGGATAAAAATCGGTCGCTTCGTCCCAAACCTGCCTAACCATCTTTCCTGCCTCGTTAGGCGTGAATATGCCTTCTTCAATATTCCCAAAAACACACTCTCTGCTTTGCGTACAAATTGTCACGAAATATGCACCGTCTTTTGAATAGTCATATCCTTTTAAGCGAATACTGCGTCTGTTTGCTTCAATGAAAGGCTTGTTATTATACATTAATCTTTCTCAATTCTTCTCTTAGTCTATTAGCTTCTGCGCTAAATCAAACTTACCGATATTGCTAAATTTTAATAACTAAATATAACACGAAAAGCCAATAGTTTCAAGCTTTGCCTGTGCAAAGTGAACATGAAAAAAGCAGGTTTTTTTGATAATATATAGCTTTTTCATGACTTGCGCTTGTTTTGATAAAAATCCTGACTTATAATATGAGCGACAGCCCTTTAGTTTTCTATCTGATGAAAGCAAGCGATATCCCTTAAAAACAAGCGATATCCCTTAAAAGCAAGCGATAAAAACAAGCGATAAATCCAATCAAAGGAGAATACCTATGTTCACATTAAGTAATTTCTTTTTCTTTTCCAAACGCAGCTTGGGAGCCTTTCTTTTAGTGCTGATTAATCTTTTGGGCACTATCGGCATTAACCTCAACTTCCAGGGTGTCTATTATGACCGCAAGGCCTTTGTATCCTACAGTTTTTATGATTCTACCCGCAAGGTGGGCGTCAATGAATACCTGGAACGCAATGCAAGCTACAATATCTTCCTGGCCCGCAACGAGCGGGAGGCCTGCCAAATAGTCATACGCTCCAAAAACAACTCAAGCTCAAACTACAGCTTGGAATTTTCTGAATTCACCAATGAAGACGGCCATGTTTTGGAATCACAAATCTATCAAGAACACTATATTAACTGCACGACGGACAAGGACTACGGCACCTACCCCGATGCCTTGGAGCCCATAGGCAGGTCAAAAGAGATTACCCTGCGCCATAATGTCAACTGGCCTTTTTACATTGAGGTGCGTGCGGGTGAAAACACTCCGGCCGGCCAATACAAGGCCAAAATTAAGGTCACCCGCCTCAAGGGGGAGGGGGACTTGCAGTTTATAACGGAAGTCAGTGCCACCGTTTGGGATTTTTCACTGCCCATTACACCCACTATGGACACGGCCTTCGGACTCAACAGAAGCTACATCCAAAAAGTTCATGCCACGGCTTCCAATCCTGACAAGACCCAGGAGCTCTATGAAAAATATTATGAGTTCTTGCTGGACCATAAAATTTCCCCCTATGCTATTCCGGTGGACATCCTTTCGCCCCGGGCCGATGCCTACCTAAACGACCCCAGGATGAAATCTTACAGGGTGCCTTACCCCTCGGATGACGCCAAGCTGCAAGAATACTATGCCAAGGTTTCTTCAAACAGAACTTGGAAGAAAAAGAGCTATTTTTACCCTATTGACGAGCCCAGCGGCCTGGAAGCCTATGCCCGCTATGATGTGATAACCGACCGTTTGGACAGGCTCTGCCCCGGCTACAACATGGTAACCCCCTTCGGCGGCGTCAGCTTTGTGGACAATGGGGTGACATATTACCCGGCCCGTTTGCAAAAAAAGAGCAATATAGTCTGCCCCATCTCCAAGGACTTCAGCAATAAAGAGTTCCTAAATCTAATTGACGAAAGGCGGGCGGACGGTTCCAAAATTTGGTGGTATGTCTGCTGTGTACCAAACCCTAAGACCAATTATGCCAACATTTTCACCCAAAGCGACGGCATTGAAGGCAGGCTTTTGATGTGGCAACAGAAAAAACTGGATATAAACGGCCTGCTTTATTGGGACACCACCTATTGGAACTTTGTTGTAAACCCCTGGGCTTCTGCCTGGACCACCCCTTGGACGGGCAATGACACCTTCGGTGACGGGTCCCTGCTCTATAACGGTCCGGACGGGCCCTACCCGTCTATCCGCCTAAAATATGTAAGCGACGGAATTGAAGACTTTGAATACCTGACCATGGCCAAAGATTTATTCGGCCATGACTATATTATGAAAAAGATTGATAAAGTCACAAACACCCTAATAGACTATACGCGTGACGATTCGGTTTTGGCCAAGGTTCGCCTTGAAATCGGCAAGGACTTGGAAAAAGCCTTGGCAAGTTCTTAGTTTCTTCCCAACCGGCCTGTCTTTAAACGATTTTTTATTGGAGGTAAATTATGAGTAAAAAGAAAGCATTGATAGTATACGGGGGTTGGGACGGTCACCAACCTGAACTTGTCGCAAAAAGATTTGCCGAAATTTTGGAAAAAGAAGGTTTGGATGTCACCTTATCCCAAACCTTAGATGCTTATGCGGATTTAGATTTCTTAAAAAGCTTGCACCTGATTGTACCGGTTTGGACAGGCGGAAACCTAACCCATGAGCTCTGCACAAATGTGAGTAAAGCGGTCGCTTCGGGTGTGGGCATGGCCGGCAACCATGGCGGAATGTGTGACTCTTTCAGAGAAAACACCGAATGGCAATTTATAACCGGCGGGAACTGGGTTTCACATCCGGGCGGCATAATCGATTATACCGTTGAAATTATAAAGAACTCCTCCAGCCCCATTGTTGAGGGAATTGAAGACTTTGAAGTATTCAGTGAACAATACTATTTGCATGTTGACCCTGCTATAGAAATTCTGGCAACAACCCGTTTCCCCCTTCATACTTATTATCATGCATCAAATAAAGCTATAGACATGCCCGTTGTTTGGACAAAGAAATGGGGGCACGGCCGGGTTTTCTATAACTCTTTAGGTCACACCGACGATGTTTTCGAAAAAGCGCCACAAGCTCAAGAACTTATGCGAAGGGGAATGCTCTGGGCTATTGAAGGCAAAGATATAGCTATAGAAAGAAAACTTGATCCAAGCATTTTTGAAAGCGATGCTAAAATGTATTAAATTTTAATTATTGAGGTGCGTTATGAAAAAGGTTGTTGTTGGTATTGTCGGAACCGGTAATATAAGCCCCATCTACCTTAAAAATTTAACCCAAGTTTTTAATGAAATTGTCTATGTCAAAGGTGTCTGTGACTTGATTCCCCAACGCTCGGCAAAGGCAGCGGCAGACTGGAATGTCCCGGTTATTTATGACACCATGTATGACATGTTTAAAGACCAAGAAATTGAACTTGTTTTAAACCTTACAACCCCGAAAGACCACTATGGTGTCGCAATTGAAGCCTTAAGGCACGGCAAGCATACACACAGTGAAAAGCCCATGGCAGTTAACAGAGCCGATGCCAGAGAACTGATTTCTTTGGCAGAAGAAAAAGGGCTCTTGATCGGTGTCGCACCCGACACTTTCATGGGGGCCGGAATACAAACTTGCAGAAAATATTTAGATGACGGTTATATCGGGAAAGCTATCGGAGCAGCGGCATACATGACCTGCCCGGGCCACGAGTCCTGGCACCCCGACCCCGAGTTTTATTATCAAAGCGGCGGGGGACCCATGTTGGATATGGGGCCATATTATGTAACGGCCCTAATCAGTCTCTTGGGTAGTGTTAAAAGGCTGACAGGCTGCTCATACAAGGGCTTTGATACCAGAACCATAACCAGTGAGGATAAGTATGGGCAGATTATTGATGTTGAAGTTGATACTCATATTAACGGAATAATGGAGTTCAGCAGCGGAGTTCTGGCTTCAATAATTATGTCTTTTGATGTCTGGAAAAGTGAACATCCCTTTATTGAAATTTTCGGAACCGAAGGAACCATGCAGGTACCCGATCCAAATTGTTTCGGCGGCCCGGTCAGAATTCAGCGTTTAAGAGGGGATTTTCTTGAAGTTCCCCTGACACACATTTACGAGGAAAACAGTAGGGGCTTGGCTGTGGCAGACATGGCAAGGGCCATTAGAACGGGCAGAAAGCATAGAGCGAATGGGCAGCTTGCATATCACGCATTGGATGTAATGTTGGGGTTTGGCGAAAGTTCTGACATGAACAAACACTATTTTCCCGACTCTGCCTGTGAAAGACCCGAGCCCATGCCCATGGGTATTATTAAAGGCCGCTTAGACTGATTAGCCGAGCAGAAAAGCTCTGTCAGCTCTTTATGGGCAAAATAAGGTATTTTTAAGGAAAGTGAAGAAAATGGCAAAAGTTTTTATAAAATTGCTGAGGCTGGTCATGGCCTTGATTATCGCAATAGGAACAGGAGCGTGGGGTGGCTTGCAAGACCTTTCACTTTACAAGGGTGCGGTTTATGATGAAAACAGCGGTGCCCCCATGGCAAATGTGCTTGTTAGCGACGGCCGCAATGTTGTCAAAACCGACGCAGACGGCAGCTTTGCCCTCAAGGGCTGGGCCAAAACCCGCTTCATAACCGTGACGGTGCCTTCCGGCTACACCACGGATGAATTTTACATCCCCGCCAAGCTGGGCGTAAAGGAGTACAACTTTACACTCCGCGAAAGGCCGATTTCACCCGACGGAGCCCATGATTTCTTGGCCATAGCCGATTCTGAGATCGGTGCCGGCGGTGTAGGGGACTGGATTCATCATGTTAAGGGTTGGGTGGATGAAATTGAGCCCGCCTTCCTTATCCATTTGGGTGATATCTGTTATGAAGACGGCCTCAAGCAACACATTAAGGATATGAACAGTCAAAATATGGGTGTCCCCGTTCACTACATTATGGGCAACCATGACTATGTTGCCGGCCTTTACGGCGAAGAGCTTTTTGAAAGCATCTACGGCCCCGTCTGGTATTCCTTTGATGTGGGCAATATTCACTATGTTATTACCCCCTTCCAAACCGGTGCGGATTACCTGCCCGGCTATGCCGAAACCGACCGCTGGAAGTGGCTGGAAAATGACCTTAAACACATGGACCCGGGCAAGCAGCTGGTTATCTTCAACCACCGTGATGCCTATATTCCGGACTATGTTTTCTCCACAGGCCTTTTGGGCAAAAAGTTGGATCTGAAAGAGCATAACTTGGCAGCCTGGTTTTTCGGCCACAACCATACCAATTTTGTCAATGACAATAATGGAATAATAAACATATGCACCGCCAGGCCCGACTGCGGCGGTATAGACCAATCCTTGAGCGGGACCAGGCATGTTAATTTTGATGCAGACGGCAAGATGACTTCCGTCCTGCGTTATTATGAATTTGAAGAAAAAACCGCCGCACCCGAGGGCGGCCACTGGTCCACGGACCTAGGCCAACACATAGCCTTTGCCGACCCGCTTTTGGTAGGCGATAGGCTCTATGTGGGCACCATGGATGATTCTTACCCCATGGTTTGCGGCCTTCATGCCCTGGATGCAAACGACGGCAGCCTGCTTTGGTATTATGAAACCGAAAATTCGGTTATCAACAAGCCGGTTTATGACAGCGGCATGGTAATCGCCCAAGATTCGGCCGGCAATGTTTACGGGCTAAATGCCGCAAGCGGTAAGCTTGCTTGGCAAAAGAAGCTGATTGATTGGCCTTCACAAAACACCATGTCCGGCATAATTGCAGAAAAGGGTGTGGTCTATGCGGGGAGCCCCGGCCATGTTTTTGCCCTTAATGTAAACACGGGCGAAAAACTTTGGGACAACAATGTGTCCCGCGGCGAAGCCTCCGCTTCCGAGTTTGTTATAGCCGGCGATACCTTGGTTGTGGGTGTCCACTGGGGGGCCCTGGTGGGAATCAATAAAAACACAGGCAAAAAGCTTTGGGAAAACAGGGACGGCCATATCCGCTTCAGGAGCTCCACACCCGCCCTAATTGACGCAAATACCCTCTTGGTAGCCGATTCCAATGCCGTAATGATAGTTGATGTGGTTAGGGGTGAAATCACAAGCAAGACTGTTTTAGAGGGTTATACGCTATCTTCAAGCGGCCAACCGGCCATAGATGGTAAGGCGGCCTATATCCCAACCGCCAACAAGGGCCTGATTGCCTTTGACTTGGAAAGCAAAACAATCCTTTGGAACAAAAACACCCGCCCGGCCCGAATCTTCACAGCCCCCTATGTGGGCAAGGGTGCCCAAACGGTTGAAAGCAGTCCCATTTTATATGAGGGCAAATTGTACTTCGGCGCTTCCGACGGTTACGCCTATGTGTTAGACCCGGCAACCGGCAATAGCCTTGAAGAAATTCATTTAGCAGCACCTGTACTTAATAATCTTATTCCCGGGGCAGACGGCATAATTGTGGCCGACTTTTCGGGGAGAGTGACAAAGGTTGGCGTGTGACCACGCCAACCTTAATTGCAAATTGAAAATTGCAAATAGCAAATTGCGGTAGGGGCGCAAAGCGATAGCAAAGCAATAGCGAAGCGCACCTGTGGTGCGGGTATCGAGCAAAGGGATATTCCAAATAAAAGCTTGTATGTTTAATGAGCAACCTTGCAAAAAATCTATCTGACAAATTTTAATCTCGTGCCCCAATGTCCGTGGCGCAGCCACGCTTTGCCACCGCTTTGCAATTGCTTCGCCACTGCTTCGCGATAAAAAAACCGCCCGCGATTGCTCGCAGGCGGTTTTCTTATCCATAAATTCTATTTCAAAAACGCAAACACTTCTTCAATCGACTCAATCAAAACTTCCACAATAATCTTAAGGCTTTTGAAGAACTGAAGGGCATCGCCGATGGGTTCGACAATTTCATCCTGGGTCATGAATTCATAATAGGTGTAGGTTTCTGTTTCATAGGACCAGGGGTCGTTTTCATCCAGGGTGAAGACCCTAAATCCGCGGGCATTGTCCGCACCGTATGATTGATAGGACATGCCGGGGGTTTGAATCAGGTCAATTCCGTTTTCCATATGAACGGTGAAAATGTTGGTGTGGTCATGGCCGGAAATGATACCCAAAACATCGCCGCGCTCTGCCATCACTTCAACTTCGTCTGTGTTATAGTTTGGCGGGCAGGGCCATTCTTGGAAGAGATAATCGGAAGGGCTGACATTGGCATCGGCCTTAAACTGCATCAGGTAACGGCCGCCTCTGCCGGCGTGGGATTTGGTGGGTAGGTCCGTGCCTGCGGGAGCGGGCTCAAGGTAATCAAAAATTTCGGGAGGAATAATGTGTTGGAAAACAAGTGAAGGTACCTTGTGGCCGGCTTCTTGCTCCAGGGCTTCACTGGTGCGTTTGTACCACTGAACTTGGTCGGGGTAGACAATGTCATAACCGCCTGATTCATGGTACATGTTGGAGTCAATCATCCAGATGTTAAAGGCAATGTCTTGGCCGTCGGAACTGAGGATGGTGTGGTTGCAGTTGCCGTAACCGTGGATGGAATCGTCCGCATTATAGGTCAGGCAGTTGCCGTTTTCCCTATAATGTTTGAGTTGGGTTTGCTTGGTAACATTGCGTTCGGCGTCATGGTTGCCGAAAACAAAGGAATAGGGGACACCCAAGCGGGCAACGGGTTCAATCAACTGGCGGATGGCAGCCCTGTTAAGGAAGTTGACATCTTGGGAAACATTGTCACCGTCGAAGACAACCAAGTCGGGCCTGAATTCTCTCAAAGCTCTTTCAATCAGGATAATCATGGCTCTGTTGGGGAAGGAGTCGTCTTGAGTGTCGGAAAACACGACGATTTTAAATTCCCCGTTTTCGTTAAACTGCAGTTGGGTGGGCTCTTCTGCCGCAACCGCGCCGAAAGCGGGCACCAGGGCCAGCATCAAAAAGCTGACTGCGACAAATAGGGATAAAAGTCTTTTCATTTCACTTCTCCTTTACATTAGGGCAAGGCCCATAATTCTATTTCATTATAACACTCTAAAAGTCGGCTGTCCATAAAAAGCGGGGGACTTTTAAACTATAATCTCAACCCTGCTGCCTTGGGCTCTGTCTTTTTTAACGATAAGTTGCTTGTCAATTTTTTCTTTCAAAGCTTCCACATGAGATATTATGCCGACCAAGCGCTTGTCTTTTGTCAGGGAATCCAAGGCCTTGACGGACTTTTCCAGGCTTTCGCTGTCCAAGGCACCGAAGCCTTCGTCAACAAACATGCTGTCCAATTGTATTCCGCCGGCGGAACTTTGAATTTCGTCGGCCAGCCCCAAGGCCAGAGAAAGTGAAGCCATGAAGGATTCGCCGCCCGACAAGCTCTTGACGCTTCTGGCGCTGCCGTTATAGTGGTCTGTAACATCCAAGTCCAGGCCGCTTTGGCTCCTTTTATTACTTGCTGTTTTTCGTCGATTGAGCTCATATTGGCCGTCGGACATGGCCATGAAACGGCGATTGGCATAGGTTATAACTCGGTCAAAATACCGCATTTGGACAAAGGTTTCCAAGCTGACCTTTTCCTTGTCACTTAAATTTCCGTTAGCCGTGTCGGCTAAACTTCGCATTCTCACCAGCTCTTTTTCTAAATCTTTCAGAGCCCTGCTCTCTTCTTCTATCTTGGTCAAGGCCCCTTGGTTGGAATGCTTTCTGTTATTGACTCGGTCCAGGCGGGCTTCCAAGCCTTCTTTCTTTTCTGAGGCGGCTGCCTGCTTTGCCTGCTCGGCCGTTTGGTCTATTTGAGGGGCATCTTTCAAGTGTTTGTTTTGGTTTTCAATTTCACCTTTTAAGCTGTTAAGCTCATCCTTAATTTTATCGAAGGCCTTGCGGGCATCTTCAAACTCTTTAATAAGAAGTGCTCTTTCACGCTCAATTTTTTCTAACTCTGCCAGGGCCGCGGCCCTGTCGGCATGGGGCAGTTTCTTTCTTTCTTTGGTAAAGTTTTCTTGAAGAATTTTGACTTCTGCGGTCAGCGAAGCGGATTCTTTTTCAAGTTTATCGTTATGGACCTTACGCTTTTCATAGGCCTCTTCAAGCTTCTTAGCCTTTTCTTCCAGGCCCTCCTTGGTTTTGAGGGCCTGCACACTTTGGGCCAAATCTTCCTCGGATTTTCTTAAAGCTTTTTCGGATTCGTCCAAGGCCTGCCCAATTTGTTTTGGCAGCTTGTCGGCCTCAAAATCGGCCAGCAATTCCCGCCCTTTTTCCTGCAGTGCCTTCTCTTTTTCTTGGCATTTTACCTTGAGGCCGTGGGCTGCCTGCGAAGCCTTTTCACTTGCTATACGGGCTTTCTCGGCTGTCAGCTTGGCGGTTTCCAGGGCCTTGGCGTCGGGTAGTTTATCTGAAACGGCTGCCGGTGACGGATGGCTTTCAGACCCGCAGACGGGGCAGGGTCGGCCTTCAAGCAGCCCTTGGGCCATGAGCCCGGCCTGGTCATCCAAGAAGGCCCTGTGCATACTCTCATAAGTCTTAAGGGAATCTGCCGCCCGTTCGCCGGCCAAAACATAGGTGTCTTTGGCCTCTTTGTAGGATTCGAGCAGCTTATTATATTCGTTTAAATCTTCTTTTAGACGGGTCAGAGCTTGGAGCCTGATTTTAGCCCTTTCAAGTTCATTTTCAAGCTTGGCCTTGTTTTCACCCGCATTTTCAAGTTTTTTAAGCGCGGCCTTATTTTCATCTATTCCCTGTGTGAGCTCCCCGGCATCTTTTCTGCCTTCTTCTAAATTGGCAGCCTTTATTTTAGCTTCTTCCTTTTTAAGGTCCAAGTTTTTGGCCAGGTTGTCCAACTCATCATAAAGGGGCAGTTTTTCCTGCTTCTTGCCTATGTCTTGGGTCAGGGCTTCCCGCCGGCCTTCGGTCTTCTTGGCCTCTTCAAAGCGCTTTTTTACCTCTTGGCTTTGCTCATTTTTTTCTTTAAAAGCTTCCTTGTTGGCCTGGAGGGCTTCCCTAACCTTACGGGTTTGGCCGGCTATGCCCAAGTTGTTGTTTATACGGGCCAATTCTTCGTCCAAAGCCTTAATCCGAGCCCTAAAATCTTCGGCTGCTTTTTCGTCTGATTTTATAAGTTTATTAATCAGAGCTAAAGTATCCTCAAAGGGCAGTTCATCATTTTGGGCCTTCTCAAGTTCGAAAATGAGGGGGTCGTCCGGGGCTGTGGTGATCATTGAGATATACTGGTCTATGGAATTTTTAAGCTCCCTAAAATCCCTGTATTTCTTATTGGCTTCTTCCTTAAGGGCATTTTGCAGGCTTACAAAAGCCTTGGTGCGAAAAACCTTCCTAAAAATCTTAACTCTTTGATCGGTGTCGGCATTTAAAAGCTTTAAAAACTCCCCTTGGGCAATCATGGCTACTCGGGTAAATTCATCATAGCCTATGCCTAAAATTTCACTGACTTCTTGGGTTACGCTCGTGCTTTTGCTAACGGTCCTGCCGTCGGGTAGGTAGAGGGCGGCTTCGGCAACTTGGGTTGTTAGGCCCTCCCCGGTCATTTTGGGCCGCTCATATTCCGGATTTCTGTTTACAGTGTAAACTTTTTCCTTGTACTCAAAAACCAGCTCCACAAAGGTGGGGGTGGCAGGGTCGGCATATTTGGACCTGAGTTCCGCACTTTCGCGGGTGGACCCGCTGGCCTTGCCAAAAAGGGCAAAGGCTATGGCGTCAAAAATTGTGGTCTTGCCAGCCCCCGTGTCCCCGGTGACCAGGTAGAGCCCGCTTGAGCCTAACTTGTCAAGCTCTATTACAGTTTTATCGGCATAGGGGCCAAAGGCGCTGATGGTAAGTTTTAGCGGCCTCATAAGTCTCCCTCCCAAATTTTGTCAATCATTTGCTTGGTCAGTTTTTCTTCTTCTCCGTCCATGGGACGGTTGTTTTGCCTTTCAAAAAGTTCGGCGAAGAGTTCCAAGGGGCTTTTTTGATCTACCCGAATGGCCCCGTCAACTTCCCTATGGGCCTTGGTGCGGGTGTTGTCATAGTCCAAATGCATCAGGTTTTTATAAATTATTCGAAGCTTGGCAAAGGCATCCAAGACGCTGTCTTCGTCGGTTAAGGTGATGTGGACATAATCATCCCTCAAGCTTGTATCTTCATAAAAAGATTTTTTACTAAGCTCTTCATAGCTTCCCCTGATTGCCCGCATTTCCCGCCTGGGGACAAGGGGGACCGTGCTTATTTCAAGCTCACCTTTTGGGCCCAGGTCAATTATAGTCACACTTTTATCTTTATCGGCTTCGGAAAATGAATACTTAAGCGGCGTACCGCAGTAGCGAATCCTTTCTTCCTTAATATGGTGAGGGTTGTGGAGATGGCCCAGGGCCACATAGTCGAAAATTTCATAAATATCCACATCCACATTGTCGGCCCCGCCCACATTCACATCCGTCTTGCCGGGGGTAACATACTGGTGGGAAACTAAAACATTGCGCAGGCTTTCATCAATTTCCATGGCTTCTATGGCAGAGCGGACGGCATCGGTATAGCTCTTAAGTTCAATCCCTTCAAAAATTTGACGGACCATGGTCGGCTTGATGAAGGGGAGCAGGTAGATATTGACCGGCCCGTGCTCGTCTTCCATTATAATGGGGCTGACTTGACCCTTGTAGGAAGGGGAAAAGTGAATACCGCTTTGGCTGAAAATTTTGGAGCCGAAGGAGAGGCGCTCGGCGCTGTCATGGTTGCCGCTGATGACAAAAACCTGCAAATCACGGGTAGCCAGGTCGGACAAAAATTCGTCAAGCAAGCCGACGGCATCCGTGACGGGGACGGACTTGTCATAGATATCCCCGGCTAAAATAACCCCGTCGGGCCTTTCTTCATCTATAATATTTATTATTTTCTTAAGAATATACTGCTGGTCTTCAAGCAGTGAAAACTCATATAACTTCTTGCCCAGGTGTAGGTCGGACAAATGTATTAAACGCATATTCTACCCCCTCTAATGCTTTTTTCTTAAAATAATCTTATGCCAAAAAGGCTTGAAAATCAAATTTTCTTGTTAAAAAGAGTCGGCCTGTGTTAAAATAAGGCAATCTTTTGGAAGGTGAAGAAATAATGGGTAAAAAAATCATAGCTTGTTTGGATATAAAAGACGGCAGAATTGTCAAAGGGGTCAACTTTGAAGGCCTGCGCGATGCCGGTGACCCGGTGCAAGCCGCCGCAAAGTACTCAAACCAAGGGGCGGACGAACTGGTTGTGCTGGACATTACAGCTACCGGCGAGGGGCGAAAAACATCGCTTGAAAACCTAAAAAAAATAGCCCAAGCAATCGACATTCCTCTTTGTTTCGGTGGCGGAATAAACAAGTTAGGTGACTTTGAGCCCCTTTTTGCCGCAGGGGCCGACAAACTCTCGATAGGCTCTGCCGCTGTCAAAAACCCCGAGCTTATCAGCCAAGCTGCCAAGGAATTCGGTAGCGAAAAAATAGTTTGTGCCATTGATGCGAAAAGCAGAGGTCAATCTTGGCAGGTCTTTATAGGCGGCGGAAAAGAAGCCACCGGCCTTGACGCAATTGAGTGGGCCGTGCAAGCGGCAAACCTTGGGGCAGGTGAAATCCTCTTAACGGGTATGGACAGTGACGGCTGCAAGGAAGGCTATGACTTGGAGCTGACACGAGCCGTTGCTAAAAAAGTTTCGGTGCCCGTGATTGCCTCGGGCGGTGCGGGCAAGATGGAAGATTTTTATAAGGCCCTTACTTACGGCAAAGCCCAAGGAGCGCTTGCGGCTTCTCTTTTTCATTTTGACCAAATCAGGATTGCCGACTTAAAAGAATATTTAAGAAAACGCGGTATAAAATTTTAAAACAAAATAAAATATAAAAAATCCGTACGAACTTGAGCTCGTACGGATTTACTTTTGTAAGACGACTTTAATCGCCGTTTTCTTCTTCCGCTTGTGTCGGCTGGGGCTCGGTTGGTACTGTGCTTTCTTGACTTGGGCTTGTTGGCTCGGTCGGCTGCGTCGCGGGGTCTGTGGTGGTCGTTGGGCTTGCAGTGGTCGGCGCCGTTGTCGGTGCTTGGGTTTGGGTGGGCCGCCTTGTGGTTGTTGTGGCGAGTACGGCAGGGGTAGCGGTGGTGGTCTTGCTATCATCGTAGGGGGCCCAAACCCTCAAGGTGACTGCTGTGCCTTTAGAATACTCTTTGCCGGCGGCCAAGTTCACGGCACTGACCTGATTGTCGGTCTTTGAACCGTCGTTGGGTTCCTCTCTTTTTTCAACGGAAAAGCCCAGGTCTGAAAGTAGGGCCTTGGCCTCTTCATAATCCATGCCGATTATATTTCCGGGCAATTCAATCATCTCTGCCCCCAGGCTGACGGTCAGGGTAACCTTACTTCCTTTTTCTACCTCACTCCCGGCGGCCTTGTCTTGGGCAATTATCATTCCTTTGCCAACATTGGAATCATAAACTTCGATAACATCTATGTCAAAGCTTTCCCGCCATATGGGGTTGGCCTGTATTGTTAAAATTGTTCCCAAAGCAGCAAAGTCGGGCACTTCAATCATTTCAGAAATATGGCTTGAAGTGCTTTGGCCGTCTGTCGAGTCGGGCTTTTTACCCTCACGACCGGCTATGCCCCAAATCAGCAGGACTACAAGAAGGCCAACAGCTACCGTGACACCCGTAACAAGCAAAATTCTGCGTTTTTCAAATTTGCTCATGTTTGACCAGAGTGAAATTTTAGGCGCAATTTGAGCCTTGGGCCTGGGTTCTTGCACACTGGTTTGGGTTGCAGCAAGGGCTGCCGTCGGGGAAGCGGAAAGTTCATCGCGAAAACTTTTAATGGAAGCCGTTCGGTCCGCCGGGCTTATTTGCAAGGCATTGATCAGGGCGTTTATGACATAAGCGGGGATTTGCTCCGCTATTTTGCCGGGTATCATAAGCCTGTCGTTTTGCATACGGGTGGGGGCATCAATTGGGTCACTGCCCACCAAAGTTCTGTACATGACAGCGGCAAAAGCATAAATATCGGTGCGGGGGCTGTGCCTGCCTTGCGCGTCATATTGTTCAATGGCGGAATAACCGTCAAAAAGTTCGGGTGAAAGGTCGCTTCCGGCAGAACGAACATGGGCTATGCTAAAGCCTGAAAGATTGATTTTGCCGTCTCTGTGTAAAACTAAAGTGGTCGGTGAAATACCCCTATGGATAATACCGGAAGAGTGCAGTTGGTCCAAGGTTGCCATAACCGGCATGAAAAGTTGACGCGCTCTTTCCCAAGTTAGAGAACCGGAATTGCTTTTAAGCAAAAGTTCACGAAGAGTCAAAGATTTTTCATATTCCGTTACAACATAAGATGTGCCGTTCTCTTCAAAAATGTCTAAAACATTGGGCATGGCCGGCAGGTTCCTGAAAGCGGCCAGTTTTCGCCAAAGTTCCACAAAAGCGCTGTGGCATTCGGAATAAGTCATTTCGCCCCCGCGCATTACCATAAGAGCATTATTGCCCTCTTCCCTGGAAACGATGGCATTTGGCAAAAATTCACGCACATTAACCTGCCTTGAAGCTACTTGATCCCAGGCGGTATAAGTGGCGCCTTCGGTGTTGGACTCTTTAACCAAACCCACCAAATAGCGGTTATTTACAAGGCTGCCCAATGCCAGGTAAGGGGATAACTGTTGATGGTTTTTATTAAAACCGCAATGCGGGCATTCTTGCAAGCCACCGTTTTCTTTCATGCATTTCATGCATCTTTCTTGCATTTCTCTCATAATTCATACTCCTAAAAACACAAAGCGTACTGTAAACTTAAATGAAAGTTGAAGACCCGAAACCTTTGGTGGTACAATGTTCTACGTCAAAACAAATACCTCTCAAAAAAGGAGTCGAGTCTTCATGCAGAAATTATACCATTTCAGTTGTCCGAAGTGCAAC
>JAAYSC010000068.1 GCA_012524025.1 Clostridiales bacterium
CGGCTTTAAGAGCAAGGCCGACCTTGAAATGATCAGAAGCTTACATAAACAAATACTGGCCGATGGTAAAATCAGCACCGCCGGTCTGTCAAACCAATATATGGCAACCAATGATTCCCTGGCGCAGGACATTAAAATAAGCTATAAGCTTAAAAACGGCAACGATATGAGAAGGTTCTATGGACGAATTAAGTATGACACCTTGCTCAAAATGCTTGAACTGGATATGAGTGACAGATACAAGGAACTTGTTTCGCTCTATTTAACCCAAGCGCCCAAAGACAGCGATGGCTTTAATGTTGAGCGATCAAAAATGATTTTCCAAGACGAAAACATGTCTTTTGCCCTTTATTCATCAAAGTTAAATGTAAAAAAATCCTTTGACCTTGAACTTGATAAGCGTGAAGAGTTGCGCAAAGCTCTCGCCGCAGACTTGACCGAACAAACGCTTGAGCAACGCTATTTCCCCAAAGATCAGGCCCTGGGAGTCCTTCACTTGCTTCAGGGCAGCCAAAAGTTTGATGATGAATATTTTGATGAAGCTGATCCTACGGACGATGAAGTGATCTTAGATACGGAAGTTGAAGACTCAAGAATCCCTGAAGAACACATGATTTTCAGTGTAAACTATTATGAAGGGGTAAGCTTCGTTATCACCCCTGACATGAAAAGAACTGTTGATTTTCTAAAGTCTAACGACCTTTATGACTTTTTCCTTTCGGAAAACGACTTGAAGGTTGTGGCAGCCGATATTGTCGGAGTAAAAACACTTCGCGACAAATACTACTACTCCACCGGCATGACCATGCTATTCAACGGTGGTTGGAACAAGAATAACAATTACGATAAAAAATCAGACTATTATAGTTACGGTGACTTTGCGGGTGTTTACAAAACCACGGATGAAAAGCTTGTGAACGAAATTGAAAAGGGCGCCCACCTTTCATACTTTACCGCACTTGACGGTTTCTATGTCCGCTTCACCTTGGCAGACAAGGCCGGTTATACCACCATGTATGTTCCTAGGCAGAATATGCCGGCGAGCGTAGCAAAAGCCGTGGACGAGCACAAGATAGAAAGTCCCGACTTTGGCTCCCCTTATCATTTTTAGTAAATATTAGATTTAAAAGTGGTGCAGTTTACTCAAATCGGTAAACTGCACCGCTTTCTTTTTAATAGGTTTAGGTTAAGTTACATGTTTTCTTTAATTGCTTTGTTTATTTGCTCGCGTTTATCCAACTGCCACTTTTCACTGCGGGGGTAGGACCTGAAGCTTATTTCTTCATCCAAACCGTCTTCAAGCAAGGCCAGCGTTTTTTCACGCCCGATTAGGGATTCAAGCAGCTGCAAAGCTTGCAGGTCCTGAAAAGCGTCATAAAAAACCTTAAGCCGCAAGGAGTTTAAGGGTTTTCCGTCATCGCCGGGGTAGACCACATAGGCATCGCCCGAGGGAAAACCTTGGCCTGCGTCACTGACTTCAAAGGGGTTAATTTCATACTTTGAATATTGAGAATACCAGAAGTTATAGCCCCAGTGTAAAAAGCCTTTAACATCAAATTTATAAAGCTGAAAGCCTAAAACACGGTTGCGTTGTGAAGGCATGGCAAAAAATCGGTTAGAAACATAGTGCCTGTGTTGTGAACAGCAATAATAGGCCCAAAGTTCCGGCACATTGCCAATGAAAGGGTCTATGTGGTCGGTTGCCGGGATGGGCGTTTGCACTACTCCCCGCTTGTAAAACTTATAATCCGACAGGGCGTCAACAACCGGGTAGCCCGGGAAGAGTTTTTCGACCGCTTCCGCCCGTTTTTTATAGGTTCTGAATTGATGGGCGGAAGGCTCGTCCGACACATGGAAGTAAACCCGTTTTCCTATCCCCTTGGCTTCAATAAAAGCAATCAGTTCTTTTGCAAAGGCTTCTAAAAACTCGCTATAGGCCTTGCCGCCTGCCCAAGTATTCCAACCGAAAAGCTTTTTTTCTTTACCGTCAACAGTGGCCATAATTTTTGGAGCATGTTTAGCGCCCCACTGGGTGTAGAGGTGGGACATTTCATAATAATCAATACCGCAACGCTCACACATATCAACCCAGCGGTCAAGCTTTTCAAAACCGAAGGAGTATTCCCCGTCATTTAAGAAAACATCCACAAGTTGGACAGTAGGCCTTTCGCCGCCGACTTCGGTATCAAGCGGTGGAGTGAACAAGGGGGTCAAAATAAAATTTAAACCGTGACGGACGGCATTTTTGACATAGTTTTCAACGATTTCCCAATAGTCTTCACTGAAAACTTCTACCTTGTACCAGGTGGCCAGGCAATCGGTATGGAACCAATTTGTATGGATAAGCTCTTGTTTGGGCAGTAAGGCGTCAATTATTTCAAGCTCTGTCACAACTGTGCACTTGCCGCCTTTTTCCGCCATAAAGTCAACTTCGACCTTGTAAGGCCCTGCCGGGATTTCATCACCGGGTTCAAACTCAAACCAAATGCTTGCCCACTTGTTGGCTTCCAAATCAAAAGTAGCCCCAAGCGGGCGTAAAAGGTCCGGGAAGAGGCCCGGATTTTTGTCAATATAATAATCGTCGCTGTCTTTGTAAGAAGTCATTTTGCTGGGTATGGCTTCCACAAAATAGGCAGTAATATAATTTTTTAAACTTCCTTTAATTTCAAAACTAACATTTTGTGTTTCATTGCCCTCCAAGTACAGGGCGGTTTGAAAAGATAGCCTTTCATTTTTAAGCAAAGAAAATTTGTTTACCGCTTCATCTTTCGGGCTCTTGTCGGCAAAAACCTTTGCCATAGAACTCATGCTGATACACTTAAGCATTGGAAACTCCTTTTAAATTAATATTTACACGAACAAACTATAAAACTAAAGCGGGGTGTACGGTCGCACACCCCGCTCAATTGATTGCTTAAACTTCCTTATTTTTCTCTGAAAGCCGGATATCCTTTTCATAGGTATGCTCTACGGCTTTTGACACAGCATTGGCAAAGCCGAGTTCACGCAAGACAGAGACCCCTTCAATTGTGGTCCCCCCCGGTGAGCAGACATTGTCTATCAATTCATAGGGGTGTTGCTTGCTTTCAAGAATCAACTTTGCACTACCCAGAACCGTTTGGGCAGCAATTTCAAGGGCCAAGTCTTTGTTTAGGCCGATTTTAACGCCGGCACGGGCCAATTCATCAATAAACATATAAGCAAAGGCCGGGCCGGAACCCGCTATGGCCGTAAACATAGAAAAATATTCTTCTTCCAACTTCATGACCTTACCGAAGGTTGAAAGTATTTTTTCAACCATGCCGGCTTGTTCATCGCTGACACGGCTGTTGGAACAGTAAGCGGTCATAGACCGGCCGATTGTGGCATTGATGTTTGGCATTATGCGCACAAGGGCTGCATCATAGCCCAATTGCTTTTGGATGAAGTCCGAACTTGTACCGGCAGCGGTCGAAACCAAGACCGGCCGTTTGGCTTTTAATTCACTCTTGATTTCTTGCAAAAGTTGGGGTAGATCCGCCGGTTTAACCGCCAAGAATATCATGTCGCACTTTGACACAAGTTCTTTTGAACTCGAAGCGGCATTATAACCCAGTTTATGAGCAGACAGGGTCAACTTTTTAGCGTCAATATCGTAGGCGTAAATTGAGCGTGCATTTAAAATATTAGATTGTAAAATCCCTTTAAGGATTGCGGCGGCAAGGTTGCCCATGCCTATAAAACCAATGTTCATAATTAAATCCTAACTCGATTTTTTGATTTGTGTCAGTCTGCCAGCTCGGAAGTACAGTTGGGGCACCTGACAGCCTCAATATCAATTTCAGACTTGCAGAAGGGGCAAGCTTTTGTGGTGGCCGCTTCTTCAACTTCCTCTTTGCCGACCGAGCTGAGCTTGTTGATAAATTTAACAATCAAGAAGATGACAAAGGCCATAATCAAAAATGTAATAAGAGCTTGAATAAAGTTACCGTAGGTAATAACGGCAGCACCGGCTTCTTGGGCTGCGGCAAGGTTTGCATATTCGCCGCCATCAATGGCAAGAAACTTACTTGTAAAATCGATACCCTTGGTCAGTAAGCTGATTACCGGCATGATAATGTCATCAACCAGAGAGCTGACAATTGTGCCAAAAGCGCCGCCGATAATAACACCGACTGCCAAGTCGATTACATTGCCGCGCATAATAAACTCTTTAAACTCGTTAATAAAACCTTTTCCTTTAGACATCAAAAAAACCTCCTAAATTCGATTAGATAAATTGTAACATATTTTTGTATAAAATCAATATTTATCACTTTTTTGTTTTTGTCGGTTTGATTTGAAGGGCCTTTTGGCATATAATGCAGTTATTAAGCTAACTTAAAGGGATGATAATATGTTACTGACCATAGATTTAGGAAACACCAACATAAACTTTGGTGTTTTTGAGGGCGATGAAATACTGTTTATTTCCCGCATAGCCACAGATACCGAGCGAACCTGTGACCAATATGCCGTTGAGGCTTTAAATATTTTTAAGCTCTACGGCTTTGACCCCCGAACGGTTGAGGGCGCCATAATAAGTTCGGTTGTGCCGGAGCTTACCACAACTATTGTGGAAGCTACCCAAAAACTGACAGGCCAAAACCCCATGATTTTGGGGCCGGGGCTCAAAACCGGTCTCAACATATTAACCGACAACCCCGCGCAAGTGGGCACAGACTTGGTTGCCGGCTGTGTGGGGGCCCTTATCCAATACCCACTCCCCTGCCTTGTGGTTGATTTGGGCACCGCAACCAAGGTAAGCATTGTTGATGAAAACGGAGCTTTCCTGGGTTGTACCATCAGTGCCGGTATTTCAATTTCACTTGATGCTTTGGCACAAAGAACTTCACAATTGCCAAATGTCAGTTTAGTGGCCCCGCCCAGTGTTATCGGTAAAAACACTATTGACAGTATGCAAGCCGGCACGGTTTTGGGGGCTGCGGCCATGATTGACGGCCTGTGCGACAGAATTGAAAGTGAACTTGGTCATCAAGTTAAAACAATTGTTGCCACCGGTGGGCTTTCAAAAGAGATTGTTAAAAATTGTAAACATGAAATAATCCACAATGGGCAGCTTTTGCTTGAAGGTTTAAAAACTGTCTATTACAAAAATAAGTAAGCAGCAGACACAAGAAAATTTTAATTTGCGTTGCATCCCTTGACGGGAGCAGCAGCAAGGAGGAAAAAATGTCAACTGTCGAAAGTAAGAAAACACAAAAACAAAAAATTCTTTTCCTGGCCCAATTTTCCATGCTCCTGGCAATTGAAGCCATAGTATCCTTTACCCCCTTGGGCTCTTTACCGGCCATAGGCCCGGTAGTAGCAACCTTGTCGCATATCCCCGTTATAATAACCGCCCTTATGTTGGGCACTGCCGCCGGCATGGCCATGGGTTTTTTCTTTGGTCTTTTTAGCTTTCTTGTTATGACCTTCACCCCACCCGGGCCCACAGCTTTTATCTTTACACCTTTTTACAGCTTTGGCGAATTCAAGGGCAACGCTTGGAGCTTGGTTATCTGTTTTGCCCCCCGCATTTTGATAGGTTTGGTGGCCGGCCTGAGCTATATCGTGCTAAAGAAGGCCCTGGCTGAATCAAAGGCTAAAAATGCTCTTGCCTACGGTATTAGCGGTTTTTTAGGATCCATGACTAACACCCTGCTTGTTTTAGGCGGTGTTTATCTTTTCTTTGGCCGAAGTTTTGCAAGTGCCATTGGGGCGGAATATGAAGTTTTGCTTGGAATAATCGGTGCAATGGTGCTTACAAGCGGTTTGCCGGAAGCTGTGTTGGCAGCTTTTTTGGCTTATGCTGTTTGCACCCCTTTGAAGAAAGCCCTGCAAAAAATTTAAAAGCCTGAAAAGACCAAGGCCTGTTCCCAAGTAGGAACAGGCCTTGGTTATTTAAAATATTTCTTAATCACAGTCTTTGGCTTGTTTAAGTTTAGCCAATTCATCCATAAAGGTGTTTATATCTTTAAACTCACGGTAAACCGAGGCAAAGCGAACATATGCAACTTCATCCAAGGCTTTTAGTTTTTCCATAACCAGTTCGCCTATCCTGACCGAGGTAACTTCACGGTCAAGGGTGTTTTGAAGTTCCGACTCAATTTCCGCCACGGCTCTTTCAAGCGTCTTCATGTCCACCGGGCGTTTTTCGCATGCCCTTAACATCCCGTTGAGCAATTTATTGCGGTCAAAAACCTCGCGCTCCTTGCCTTTTTTTATAACTAAAATAGGCAAGGTTTCAATGATTTCATAGGTTGTAAACCTTTTGCTACAACTCATGCATTCCCTCCGGCGGCGTATACGCTCGCCTTCGTCGGTGGGGCGCGAATCGATTACTTTGCTTTCTTCATAACTGCAAAAAGGGCATTTCATAAACAGGTCACATCCTAACTAAAATGTGGGCAACTAATGTTAAAAAGATTGTAACATATAAAAGATAAAAATAAAAGCTGTGCTTTTTCTTGTAAGTGTCAAGTAAACATTGGCAAAATATTCCATGCGCTAAAAAATCAGTAAAAGCTTTGCAATTAAGGGTTACGTCTGACCGCGGTCAGGCTTAACCGCACAACAATTATGCTTTTGATTCCC
>JAAYSC010000069.1 GCA_012524025.1 Clostridiales bacterium
AGTCCTATTCTCCCACGGCATAAAAAACACATCCTTTTATCTGTATTTTTTTGCCTTTATTTTATCATAAAACTGTAAGCTATCTACTTGCACTACCTGTAAGCTATCTTACTACACTGTACACCCCCGTGCTTGCCCGAAATATTATTGCCGTAGGCATGTAAGGAACGGCCTCTGTGCCGTTCCGCCACAGTTTTGCCGTAGGCATCATTTGCCATTTGTCATTTGCAATTGCGGCAATGCCGCACAAGTGCACCCCCTTCAAGGAAGAGGGCAAGCTAAATAACAAAAAAGCCCGGCAGGTTTGTTTGACCTAACGGACTTTAATCTGTATAAATCGGTTTTATGTTCGCTTTACTAACTTATTCCTCTGTAACCGTTCTTTTCTGCGTGTCCAAGAAGATATAGAAAGGCGAAGGCCGGAATTCGCAGTAATTTCTTGCCGGAACCGGAAAGGTGCTCGCCGAAGTCATCTGCTCGCTTGGTAACGATGATAGAAGAAATAGCCTTTTCGCTATGTTCAACAATTGCGTCGTCATCATGAATAGGAGCCTGTTCACGATATTTTACTTCAATTAATATGTGAGCAATATTCGGGTAGTCTACTACAATATCAATTTCCTTGTTCTTGTTTCCGCCACGGTAGTAGCCCACTCGGGTTGCCTTTTGATAATAGAAAGCCGCAACATGCTTATATACGGCAGTTTCAACCATCCGACCCATCTCAACCGGATTACTCAGAATTTCACTGTCCATTAAAACGGCGTTGCGTATAGCGGCATCCGAAATATATATTTTAGGTTTTGCCTTTAATATTTTTTTCCCACCAAGCTCAACGGGATAGCTAAGATAAATTAAATTGGCACTTGCCAGATATTCGATATAATTTTGGGCAGTCTGTCTGCTGACTCCGTTAAGCTCTTTTGTCATGGTGTCAATAGCCACGATTTCTGATGACACATTGCATAAATAAAGAAAAATTCTTTCTAATTCTGTGGCATTGCGGATATTGTACAAGGCAGGCAAGTCTCGTTTTAAAACCTTATCAACAACATCTTCGCGCATAACTTGTTCGGCTAAAATATCATTACTTGCTAATGCAAGCTCCGGAAATCCGCCAACTTGAAGATATCGGGTAAAATGATTTTGAACGGCAAGAAGTTTGTTCATTATTTGCCCTCGTTCTTGCTGAGTCATTTTAAGCAAAAGTGAAGGCTTTAAGTTAGCGTCAAGCTGAAGATCGGGCAAGCCTATCAAGGCACAATACTCGTAAAAGGATAAGGTTGGAACTTGTATGATAGTCCAACGGCCCGCACCGCTCTCGGTACTGCCACGAATTAATGCAGGGCTGGCAGAACCGGTTGCTACAACCTTTGTTTCCGGTTGAGTGTCGTATATTGTTTTTAGCCATCCTGACCAATCGGTTGCATACTGAACCTCATCAAAGAAGTAGTATGCGTCTTGATTGGCGTAGATATTTTCATGGTAGCTTTCTAAAATTTCATTGAATTCCGCTAATTTAAGCATGGGATGGTCTAATGATACAAACACGATGCGTTGGGGTGAAACTCCCTGTTTTATTAAAGCATCAATCATTTGGTATTGGATTGTAGTTTTTCCAACTCTTCTGGTTCCTGTCATAACGACCGTGCGGCGTATATCTTCAGATTCTAAACGCTTCATTGCCTCATAGTAAGCAAAGCGCTTATAGTCGGGGCAAAGAATAGGGTTTACCGTGCCACTAACCCACCAAGGGTTAAAAGCTCTAAGCACTCTCAAAATCCCTTCTTTTGATGTAACTGACATTTCAACACCTCATTTCACATACATTCTAACTCTACTTTACATTATTGTCAACTAAAATGTAAAGTATACATTACATTTTCCTGCATTCGCTCCTGTTAAGAAGTTTTTTCAACCCCCGCCCTTCGGGCACCCCATTCTCCGAAGGAGGGCCGTCGTCAGGCGGCGAAACTTGCCCTCTTCTCCGAAGGGGGTGCCGCCTTCAGGCGGCGGGGGTTGCTAAATCGAATTCATAATGTTTAATAAAGTTTGGTAGCTGTCAACATCATGGTACCTGACTTGGTCTGTTGAAATTTCATTGAAAAGCTTTTTAGCACATGAAATTTTCGCCTGCTCAATAGGTCTTAACTGAAGGCTTTCCATGGTTCCCTTGGTTTCTGCCACAAAAAAGATATGCTTGACCGTTCCGGCCTTGAAGGCTATGGCCCAGTCGGGTGAATAATTGCCGACAGGTGTCGGGATGTGAAAGCCCCTGGGTAGTTTTGCATAAACGCTGACTTCTTCGGCCGTGTCAAGGTTTTGGACAAAGCGCATTTCATTGCTTATTTCAGCAGTGCCGTCTGTAAACACATAATCTTGAATGGCCTTATTGGCCCTAAAGGCCTTGTCAAAACTTTGGCTATTCTTTTCGGCCGTGAAAATTGTGCTTTCATATTCACCATCTATCCTGTCATAAGAAATGTGCTCAACAATCATAGCGGCCTTTTCTTCTTTTATAAGCCTTATAACCTTTGTGATAAACTCTTCCGGGTTGTTCCTAAACATATAAAGTTTGGCTTTGTCCAAACCCTTTAAAATCGCGGCCGTGGTCTTTCTGGTCAGTACCGTGCCTTGGGCAACCTTGCCTATAAGGTCATATTTAATTCCGCTTGTTTCTTGGTGTTTCAGGCTTTGAGTTCTTGATTTATTTAGGTCAAAGGATTGACCCCGCTCAACCTCAAAGCCCACCATTTCCTCCCGCTGGCGGCCTATGGTGGCCGTGTATTGAAGCTGTGAAACAAAAAGCTTGGCGTTAATGTTGGCTATTGCATTTTCAATCAGCTCTTGGCTGTCAAAAGTGGCTGTGTAGGCATATTTGTGGTTGATTTGCTTCCACAAGGCTTGGAATTCTGCCTTGGCAAAGTTGTCGTTTAGGGGGTTGTCCTTAACCCTTGTTTCGTGCCCATCAACAAACATATCGTCCAAAACACTGTCATCATAAACAGCCTGAATTAGGGTATGGATACCTTCCGCCATGGGCTTAAGGCCTTCCGGCAGCTCGGCCAGGGTATTTAAGGCCAAGTCTGTGCGGTACTTGTCCGTCACCTTATGCTCAAAATCAACATATTGGTTTTGGATAAGATAAAACTCGATCATGGTCGCCATGGTAGAATCAATTTCAGTGGGAACATGGTCAACCTTAACAAACATTCCCTTGAAATAATCCCTGCTTGCCGCCTTGGGTCTTTCGTAAAGCACTTCTTTAATATCAGCCTGCAAGGCTGAAACAAAGCCCTTATAACTTTCGCTGGCGACTACGGTCAGCATGTTAATATCATGCACTCGGTCGCCGCAGGTTTCCGCATCCATCCGGCTGCCGCCTTGATTTACGCAAAGGCGCAAACCACGGCCGACTTCCTGTCTCTTGGCTGTTTGGCTGTCAGAGTGTTTAAGGGTACAGATTTGGAACACATTGGGGTTGTCCCAACCTTCACGCAAAGCGGAGTGGGAGAAAATGAAACGGGTAGGTTCTTCAAAACTCAACAAACGCTCCTTGTTTTTCAAAATTAGGTCATAGGCCGAAATGTCATCGGAAAACTCGGCCCCTCTTTTTATCCTGCTATCAATTGAGCGGCCTTGTCTGTCTATACTAAAATAACCCTTGTGGACTTGATCTACATCGCTGCCCAGGCTCTTAAGGTAATCTTGGTAGGGTGTGTCATATAGGGTAAGGTTGGTATTGAGGATGTTTAGATATTCTTGCTCAAAAATTTCACCGTATTCACCCAAGAGCTCCTCGCCGTCTTCATCATACTGCCTGTACTTAGCCACTTGGTCAATAAAGAAGAGCGAAAGGGTTTTAATGCCCATGCTAAAAAGTTTTTCTTCCTTTTCAAAGTGGGAAAGGATGGTCTCCCTTATCTGTATCCGTCGCATATCTTTTTCAGAAACATCACCCGCCACATCGCCGGTATTGATAAGCTCGCCGTTGGTGAAGCTGATTGAATCCCTCAGCGGGTCAATTTCCGAAATCACAAAGCCCTTGTATTGTTCCATCTCATTGGAAAGATGGTAAAGGTCATCGCCGACTTCTAAGATCCTTGTTTCCCTGTTGATTGATTTTTTATAGGCGATTTCAATTTCCAACCTGGCTCTGGGCGGCCTCTTGCTTGAAAGTAAGATTTTTTCCAGGTAAAGGTAACTGTCCGTTCCTCTGAAATTCTTAACCTCAAAACCCTTAACTTCAATCCTTTTAACCAACTTTTTATTGTAGGCATCCAAGGCGTCCAGCACATAAACCAAGTTGTGATGATCCTTGTGGGTGGCCGAATAGTTGAGCATAAAGAGGGGATTGAAACTTGCTAAGGCTTGGTTGGTCACCTTGCCGCCCATTTTCTGCGGTTCATCTCTGATTATTATGGGTCGGCGCGAGCCGAACTCATCACGCTTTGAAAAAATTATTCTTGAAACCTTGCTTCTGCCGCCCTCCCGCAGCGAGGTTGCAAAGGCTTGTGTATTAATGATCATTACATTAATGCCGGAATTGCTTGAAAAGCTGTCCAGCTGGCTGAGGTTGTCGCTGTTGTAGATGAAAAACCTTGCCTTCTTGCCATAATGTTCCATAAAGTGGTCTTGAGTCATTTCAAATGACTTTTTAACCCCTTCCCGGATAGCAATGGAAGGCACAACCACAATGAACTTGCTCCAGCCGTAATTTTTATGAAGTTCAAACATGGTTTTGATGTAAACATAGGTCTTGCCCGTTCCTGTTGCAAGAAAAGAGCCAGGTTAATAAATCATGATCTTCTTAAAAACAAATCATTAAAGTGCTTAATATTGCCACAATTATTGTTTATTATCTATATACTGATTTTTTTCATCAAATACAAGTAAAACATCATCCTTATCTATTGATGTATCTGGTGATACAGGTATTATAATTTTATTTCCTTGCTTTATAATAGCTAGGATAGTTATACCATGATTATGACGTATATTTGTACCTTTCAAAGTTTTGCCTATCCATTCATCAAGCGGTTTCATTTCAATAATTGAATAATCTTTCATATCATTTAAAATCTCTAGAATATTAGGTTCTACAATTGATTTTGCTATTTTATATCCCATTTCATATTCTGGTAAAACAACTTTATCTGCTCCATTATTTTTTAATATCTTTTCTTGGCGCTGATTTCTAGCTTTTACTATAATATGTCTTGCCCCTTGCTCTTTAGCAATCATGGTTGCTATAAGAGAAGTTTCAAAACTTTCGCCCATTGCTAATACAACAACATCGAAATCATTTAAACCTATCTTTATAAGAGTCTTTTCATCCGATAGATCTCCTTGAATAACATGAGTTGCATATTCTGTAGCAAGAGATACTTTTGCCTCATCATGGTCACACGCTAAAATATTTACATCGTATTGAGATAAAGTTTCTATAATGCTCATTCCAAAGCGTCCTAAGCCAAGTATTGCAAAATTTTTATTTTTATGTTTTTTAACCATACTATCCCTCCTTTAAACATTTTTATCCGATAATTACTCGCTCATCTGGTAATTTTGTAATTTCAGTATCATCATGTAATTTTGAATTAAGTGCAATGATAACAGTAATTGGGCTTAGTCTACCTAAATACATACAGGCAATTAATATCATTTTTCCCAAACTAGAAAGACCAGAAGTAATTCCTGTCGATAAACCGACAGTACCAGTAGCAGAACATACTTCATACAATAAATTTAAAAATTGATATTCATGATGATTAAAAGATTCTGCAAAATATAATAATATTGTAGAAATAGAAACTAAAAGTAACATAATCATTAATATAGTTATGGCTTTTAATAATAAATCAAAGGGCAATGTTCTTCTGAATACTTCTAGTCTATTTTTCCCTTTTAAAGCAGATATCATAGAAATTAAAATGACTGCAATAGTTACTGTTTTTATGCCACCAGCTGTACTAGCAGGAGAACCTCCGGTTAACATCCAAATACATGATAGGGCTTTTGAAAAATCTGTTAATTGGTCTTGGGGAATTGTGTTGAAACCAGCTGTACGAAGTGTTACAGACTGAAATAATGCTGCTCTTATTTTATTTAGTATATTAAAGTTTCCAATTGTATCTACATTGGACCATTCAAACAATAAAAATAATAATGCTCCTCCAAAAATTAATATGCTGGTAAATCCTATTACAATTTTACTATGTAAACTCATGTGAATAAGTCTTAATCTCAAAGGTTTTTTTTCTTTGTTTTTAAAATTCTCTATTATCTCTATCCATACATTAAACCCTAGACCACCTGCTACAATAAGAAACATGATTGTATAGTTTAAAAAACCATTTAATTGAAAAGGAACAAGGCTGTCACTTCCCAGATTATCAAATCCAGCATTGCAAAATGCAGAAATCGA
>JAAYSC010000070.1 GCA_012524025.1 Clostridiales bacterium
CGTTAGAAACGGTTAGTTCTTGACCTGTTTCATACACTGTGGCAGTGTAGCCGGTTACAGCATCATTGCCGACAACTTTAAGGGTCGTTGTAGCGCCGGGCTTAATTTCCTTAACGACACGGGTGCTGCTGTGGCCGTCACCGTCTGCTTGGGCACTGCCCTTGACATATTCACCGTCTACCAAGACCTTGGTGATAACAGCTTCATTGAGGTCTTCGGGGGTATAGGAATCACGCAATTCGAAGAGGTAATCACCGTTTTCGTCTGCTATGCGCAAGGCTATTGTGTAGTTATCATTTGGGGAGGTAAATTGGTCAATATAGAAGAAGAGAGCATTGTCTTCCTCATCACCGTAAGAACCCAAGGTGTAACCCATGGAAAGTATCCATTGGTTGGCGGGGATATCGGGATCATCATCCAGTATGATATCACTGGTTATTTTTTGATAAGTCCAAATTTGGTAGTTGTAGTCGAGTGAGTAACCGGTAATAGCTACCGCAATTTCACCTTCTTCGGTAAGGCTAACATTAACCGATGTTTTTGCCCATTGGGCTACATAGGTCTTGTCACCGTCAACCGTTGCCGGTACCCCCGGGCTCCAGCCTTGGAAGGCATAACCCGTCCGCCTGACTGTGGGTGGGGTAAGCGGGTCACCGTAGTTGAGGTTTACCGTTTCGCCGCCTATGCCACCGTTGGCGTCAAAGGTGATGGTGTGGGCATCGCCCTGCCACTTGGCGTAGAAGGTGGGGTTAGAGTCATCCATGGTGTAGGGCCAGGTTACTGCATTTTCCAAGCCTTCGTCAAAATACCAACCGTCAAAGCTGTAACCTGTTCTGGTTGGGTCAGAGGGGTTGGCAACGCTGCTGTTATAGTCTTGAGTTATGGCTGTTACGGCGGAGCCACCATTAGAATCAAAGGTGATTGTATATTGATTGACTTCCCATTGGGCTACACAAGTTACATTTTGAGCCGGCATGGTGGCGGGTACTGCAGGATTCCAGCCTTTAAAGCTGTGACCTGTTTTAGTCGGGTCTGCAGGTGGGGTAATTGCAGTGCCGTAATCTTCTGTTATTGAAACCGGCGCCGTACTTCCGCCCGCGGTATCAAAGCTTACCGTGTATTTATTAACAGTCCATTGGGCTGTTAGAGTAATATTTTCGGCAGGCATCTTGGCAGGAACAGGCGAACTCCAACCGGCAAAAGTGTGCCCTTCTTTGGTCGGGTTGGCAAGGGCGGTAACGGCTGTATCATAATCTTGAGTGATTGCCGCTACAGCTGTTCCGCCTGCGGAATTGAAGGTGATTGTATACTGATTAATTTGCCATTGGGCCGTATAGGTTGAATGGGCGGCCGGCATGGTAGCCGGGACAGTCGGGTTCCAACCTTTAAAGCTGTAGCCGGTTCTGCTTACCGTGGGTGCACTGATGTTTGAGCCGTAGGGGGTGGCAGTCGGCCCCGTGCCGCCCGTGCCGCCGTTGGCGTTAAAAGTTAGGTTGTAGTTATTAACCGACCATTGGGCGTAGAGAGTAAGGTCCGAAGAGCCCATGGTGATATTTGCTTGGTCGCCATATGTAGTGCCATCGCCGTCTGATTGTGTGTTCCAGTTTTTGAAGCTGTGACCGGTGGGCGGGGTAAAGGTATTTGCTTTAAGTGCGACCGTGGCACCTATATTAATTGTCTGCTTGGTCATGGTGCCCGAACCGCCGTTGGCATTAAAGAAAACATCGGCGGTAGCTGCTTCCCATTTAGCATAGAAGGTAGCGTTGGCAGTAATTGTATGTGGCCAGCTTACAGGATTTGTAAGGCCGCTGTCGCTGTACCAACCGGCAAAGTTTTGCCCGGCTTTTGTGGGTGCTGTCGGTGCGGGTATTTGCGTACCGTAATCTTTTTTAATCGCTGCCACAGCCGAACCACCGTTAGAGTTAAAGGTGATTGTATATTGATTAACTTCCCACTGGGCATAAAGGGTTACTGTGGCACCGTTTGATGAAGTAAGGTTAGTCACACTTTGACCGTTGGTGTAACTTGTGCCCGAACCGTTGGCGGCTGTGTTCCAACCCTTAAAGCTATGACCTGTCTTGTTAAAGCCGTTTGATGTAAGATTCCTAGCCACATCATAGGTATGGGAAGAGTTAGCCGTTGAACCGCCGGTATGGCCGTTGCCATTATAGGTAACGGTATAGGTGTGACCCTTGTAGTTATAGTTTTGGGTGAAATTTTCACGCCTTATAACGGTTTGTGGTGACAGGCTTGTTGTGACTCCGCTTGCGGAATTTAAGGTATAACCCGTGTAGCTGTTGGGGCCGAAATTAATCTTGTCACCCGAATTGAAGTTTTGTGTTTCCGTTATGCTTGCCTTGTTAGTGTCAAAGTTATGCTTGACTGTTGCTGTGTAAGTTCTGACTGTCAGAGCATTAAACTTGGCTTGTAAAGTATCGCTTGTATTAGCTGAGCGCGGGTCGCCCAATCTTTCGGCCGCTGCCTTAATCTCTGCTTCATAGGCTGAATAGCCCGCAGAATAATCGGCTGCTTGCAAGCCCTTGTTGATGTGGGTACGGACATTGTTTCGAAGGGTGCCCTTATCAACCTTGGTAAATTTCACATTTACAAGGTTACATGTAGCATTCCATTCACCGCTATTCCTCATCTTGGCGGCGCCTTTTACCACAAGGTCTTGTGTGCCGATACCTGCGGTCAGAGCCTTCGAAAACATTTGCTTACCTGTCTGGCCACCGACCTTTATGCCATTAGATACACCGACATTACTGTTATGGGAGCCGTCCTTAATAATACCGGCATCACCGGCAGAGCCATTCGTACCCCACCAGTTGTTAATATTCCCGCCGTCCTTATTTTCATCGTCATCAGACCTATAGGTTCCGCTAGTGTAGTCGGACACAAACCAATAGCCGTCATCTCTCATCCTGTTTGTGTCTGTTATTGTAAGTCCGTAACGAAGATTTGGGATTTGGTTTATGTCAGAATAACGGCTACGATCAACCGTGATATAGCCAGTAGGGCTGTTGTGTATAACTACAATGTTGTTTCCGCCACCCTCCCTATTTTTGAAGTTCGTGCCCTTATGAATTGCGCTCGTATTAATCCACTCTTCAACGCTGTTGTTGTTGGGGGTTCCGATTTTACCCTCCATTGGGTTTATGTAACGGTGGTCGGAAGCTGTTCGGTTAACACCATGGGTACCACCGCTAACCGAATGAATACCGGTAACATAGGTAAAGGTATGTAAATGAGCCTTGTCTGAACTTGAAGAGCCGTCACTGTTGTAGGTTCTTATGGCCGAGGCCACGGGTTCAACGAGGGGTGAGTAGGCTACGGAATAGGCTTTGGCCGTCATAATTTCATTATTAACAACATATGTGGCGGTCCAAGTAACGGTCGACACATTCCCTTCCGAAACACCGGCCGTCATGGTGCCGGCCGTAACAGTCGTGCTTAAGGTTCCGCTTGAAGAAGTGCTTGAGCCCAAGCTTACCGAAGCACCCGAAGCAGAAATAGTAACAGAAGAGGCTCCGTCACATTTAAAGTAAACCACACCACTGGTTTTGTTGTATGTATTGTTTAGGGCACCCGATGTGCTGGAGTCAGCATAGTATTGGAACTGGGTCGCATTACCGGTAACAGGCTTGAGGTAAATTGTTTCGGGCACATAAAAGGTTATGGGGCTGGGGCCGGTTGTTTTGCTGACCACATCGGCCTTGGACAGTTGCGTGCCGATCTTACCACTACCTATTCAAATACCAACCGTTGCAAAAAGCAAGGCGAATATTAAAAGTAAACTTAAACCTCTTTTTGTATTTTTCATATCAATCCCAACCATCCTCTTTTCACAATTCTTCATCTTGTTCCTGATTACAAATTTGTTTTATTATACTTTTGTTACGAAATTACAGTTCCTTTAGTATGTACTTATACCCTTTCGCAAAACATAGGAAATTCAACCTATGTTTGTCAGATGTCTAAAACAAAAAAAGCCTAAGAAAAACACCTAAATTCAATGTCATAAATATTGTATATACTACTACGCATACTGATTATAAAACAGTGCTGACAAATTGTCAAGTAAGTTCCAGTGATATAGGATAATAATTGTGCATTTCGATAGTAGGGTGGCCGTGCTTTTAAGTGGCACCGTCCGTTTGACTTTTCTTATTCAACACAATATAATCAGGCTGCCTGATTTTTTTGGCTAAATCGCTATGAAGGAGTGTTGATGCAGTGAACAGTGTAATCGAAATTATCGCGCGCAGGCAGTTTGACCCGCTCTTTATTTGGTTGGATATTGCCTTCCTGGTCTTTTTTGCGGGGCTCTTGCTCTATAGGAAGAAATATATGACCTTTGTAATCGGGTTTTTGGCCGGTATTCTCTACATGATAGTAGACTTCGGTATCTTCCACTTGGCTACAAGATCCAGGTCAATTTCCGATGGTCACAGCCTCTTTTGGATTTTGCTCTGGATGTCCATGAGTTACGGCTTTACTAACTTTTCTTGGATTTGGCTGTGGATTTCCAAAGACAAACGCCTTTTTGAATGGACCTTGCTTATCTTATCTTGGTGGTTCGTCAACCCGCTTATTGTCAGAACCTTCAGCTCCGGCGAAAACATGATTACCATTCAGCGGACAACCGGCAGTTACCACGGCTACATGGCCTTGATTTTGATGGTGGGCTATTTTGCCTTGATTGCCTACAATGTCGGCCAGAGTGATAAAAAGTACCGGGTCAATATCCCCTGGCTCTTAGCCATCGGCATTTTGGTCCAATTCGGTTGGGAAGTAGGCTTGCTTTTGGGCGGTATCCGCAGCGCCGGCTTTGAAGTTATGAGTGACAAGCTCATGACCACTGTTATCAACTCACTTTTGGAAACCAACTTGGGGTTACCTTATATCTACCTGATCTTCTTAGCCTTTTCTGCCAAGTTTAGGGAAACATTGGTCCGCAGGGACAAACCCTTGGGCTTGCGCGAACGCCTGGCAGAAAATAACGGTGAAAGCGTCAAGGGCGACGAATTCGCTTCGGAATATTTAACCTAAATTTTACTGATAATATGCAAAAAACGGGCTCCCTCGGGGGCCCGTTTTCTGCGGCTTCGCAATGGAAAATTTCAAATTGCAAATTGCAAATGATGCCTACGGCAAGAAGGCAACCTGCGGTTGCGGTGAAGGTGGGCTGCGCCCACGCTTATGGGCGACCAAGGTCGCCGCTTATGGCATCGCTGCAGGCGATGCGCTTAACGATTGTGTTCTATTGTTCACCGCACCGATAGGTGCCTTAAACGGCGGACCTCGTCCGCCCTTCTTCCCCTTGCTTTTTCCACCTAAAACTCATAAAATTATCAGGTAATATCAAGTTTGAAGGAGCCCCTTATGCAGCCAGCTCTTATTTCTGTCATCATCCCCTTTTTTAATCGGCGGGAAGCCCTTGAGCAGATCTTAAACTGTCTGGCTGCTCAAACTTTTGCGGCTTCTGAATTTATATTGATCAACGACGGCTCAACCGACGGGGCTTTTGAGCTTGCCCAAAACTTTATTAAGACCGACAGCCGCTTTAAACTAATAAATCTCGAGCAAAATCGAGGTGTTTCCGCTGCCCGCAACGCGGGGCTTGAGGCCGCCCGTGGTTTTTACACAGCCTTTGTTGACAGTGACGATTTTATTGAACACGACTACCTTCAAGAGCTTTATGACCACATTCAAAAAAACAAATCGGATCTGCAAGCCTGCCCTATCATTGGGTCCGACGGCCCTCCGCTTGAGCCTTACACCTTGGGTCCGGGGGTTTTTGACCTTAATTCTCAAAGTTTTCTTGCCTTTTTTCAAAGCGGCTCTTTCTTTTCCGCTTGCGGCAAACTTTTTAAGGCCCGCACGATAGCAGAAAATGCTATCCGCTTCCCCGTGGGCATAAGTTACGGTGAAGATTTGCTTTTTTGCCTTGACTATTACCGCACATGTGAGAAAATAGCTTTTAATGAGAGCCCTTCTTATATTTACAGCCGAGCGGATACTTGCTCCCTTTCTCAAAAACATCGGCCGGGCAGCTATGAGCATGAAAAGTTTTTAAGCCAAAAAATAAGCGACTTTGCAAAAGAGCGTGGCCTTATGAGCCCGGGGCTGGCTAAACTTTTGCAAGCCCGGCTTTTTGATACCGCCTTCAATGCCCTGTGTCGGGCAGGCACTTGCGGTACTGACGGCCTGCGAGAAAATTACAAATATATCAAAACCATCTTGGCAGACGCCAAGCTTTGGCAAGGTTTGGATTACAAGGGCTATTCCCCGCTTTTGGTCGCTGCCATGCTGAAAAAACAGGCTCTGTTTTTAACTTTTTACTTTTTTGCAAGTGCAAAAATCGGGAGGATGTGACTTTGTGAAAACACTTAAAACCCTGACCCGTCCCCTAACTTTGGCCTTTGGCTGGGCCTGGGCTTTTTGGGCCGCCGCCCTCTACTACAGCCGCCAATATGCTATTAGGTTAATGCTTGACAGAAACCTTTTTGACTTGATCACCATCAAGGGTAACAGGCAGGCTGCCATGGTTCATCTGCTTTTTGTCATCGGCCTTTTTGGCCCCTTGCTGGCCTTTGTTTTCGCAGACCGAAAGTTGGAAGAGAGTTCCTCTTCCGGCAAGGTCAATTCCGCCTTAATCCTGAGGGCCCTCTCTGCGCCTGTCATAATTGTTTTGCCCGCCCTGCTTTTCAGTGCCCTTTTTCGCTATGCGAATTTTGCCCAAGCCGGCGCTAATCTTGTGAAAATTCCTTTATTTTTTGTATCAAGCCTGCTCACTTATTCCGCCGGTGAATTATGTTGGCAGGGTCGGCTTTACCACCTGCTCAAGCATAAATTTTCGCTTTTTAAACTTTCCATGATCCTGGGCTTTATCAGAATGCTCTGGTACCTGCCCGTGGCTGTCTTTCTTTATTTGGATTTTGACAAGCATTCCAACATGCCCGACCTTTTATGATTTTTGCTGGGCGTTTTTGCCTTGAGCTATATCATGGCTTACTTGCACAGGCAGAGCAATTCATTGCCTCTTTTGATTTTGACCCATGCCCTAATTTTGACGGCAAACTTCAGCCTCAAGCTCTTCTTCCCCTACACCTTCTTTGCCTTTTTACCCGCCTTGACAGCCTGGGGCCTTGTTTTCTTTTTGCAAAAAGAGTACAAGGCAAAGAAAGTTAAAGCCCCTTGATTCGGCCCATCTCTACCTTGGCATGGCAAATTTCTATGCCGGCCGGGGCCTGGAAGGTTTTGCGGCCCATTACCTCAAGCGTGCCGGGGCGGAAGTTGACCATGCCATGCTCTTTCGCCAATATTTGCTTGACAGCGGCCAAAATATTTTGCTTTTGCCCCTTGACGCACCGAGCAGCGTCCATGATGATTTTGAACTTTTGCTCAAAGAAGCCCATAAGCATGAAAAGTTTATGACCGCTTCCATCCACAACATTTATGATGCCGCCCTCAACGCCAAGGATTACCGTTCGGTGGAATTTCTTAACCGCTTGGTAAAAGACCAAGGCACAAACGAAAAAGAAGCCGCCGCCTTAATCAAAAAATATGAGCTTTTTGCAGGCGACGGCCAAGGGCTTTATAGGTTGGACAGGGAGCTGGCCTTGGGCCAAAACTAAAATAAATTTTAACAATCCATGCAAAAAGCGAGGGCGGCCGCCCTCGCTTTTCTTTGTATGTTTTTTTGTTTTATTATGCTGCCATGGCCCCAAATAAAATTTTGAAGTCAATTCTGGCAAACATTCTGATTACATAAAGCCAAACGGGTGCGGGTGTCGGGTAATCATGGCTTGTTTTGCTTATTTCGAAGCTGTCAACCTGCACATTGTCATCGGCCGTGTAGGAGTATATTTTACACTCATAATTGGTGAACTCTAAGGTCGAATAGATGTCTATACCCGTTTCGGTGCCGAAGACCGAATAAGCCAACCAGGGATAGTCGGCCATGGCTTCCATGGTCCTGCTCTTGCCGGCTGCAGCCGAGGCCGTGAAATAGATGGTGCCTTTCGGGTCTGTAACTTTGCCGTCCTCATAGCCGGGGTTATCAACATTTTTGTTGTTTTTCATGTAGTAAGAGCGGCCGTAAACATGGTCATGGCCGGTCAGAACAATATCAAAACCATATTCGTCGAAAAGTGTGCCCAGGCCACATTGGAGCAAGTAAGCATCGGTATGGCGGTGGATATCCGCATGGCCGCGGGTGCCGTAAATGTCATGGTGCATAACAGCCACACGCCATTTGGCATTGGGGTTTGTGATAAGTGCTTCTTTAATAAGAAGGTAATGGTCAACCATGTTTATCTTGTTTGAGTTGAGCATTACAAAAACAACATCGCCGGCCGTGAACCAGTAGCCGTTGCCCACATGGTTGGGCGTGGTACCGTGGAAGGTGTTGGGGTTGTTGACATAGCGGTTGTAGACGGTTGACTTCATGTCATGGTTGCCGACTACCGTGGCCATGGGCAAAGAGCGCAAGGCAGGCGGTGAAAGGCTGGCTATCCATTCTTCCGTGGCACCCTTGTGGGTGTTGTCACCGGCGGCTAAAATAAAGTCAATATCCGGGTTGTTTGCAAGGGCTGTGTCCATGGTGCGGTTCCAAAGCCTGGCATTGTAGATGCGGCCTTCTTCGTCACCGTCGGCGCCGGAACATTGGATGTCCGACACAAACATGACCTTTACCCTACCAAGCGGTGGGGTTTTAAAGGGGGCGGAAGTGCTGAAGCCTTCTTCCAAGGTGTAACTGTAGTAATAGACAGTGTCCGGCTCCAGGTAGTTAACGGTAACCTTATTGACCCTTTGGTCGGCATTTTCGGAATGTTCTATCTTGCCCAAATAGGTTTGGCTTTGGGACATGTCCGGCCGACGGCTGACATGAATCAGGGGGTAGGGGGCTTTGAGGCTTGAATGCCAACGGAAGTTCATCTGGGTTTCGTCCGCACCCGGGGTTAGGGAAATCATGGTGTTGTCATCCCTGATTGTTTCCCAGTAGGCGTCAAAATCACTTGCCGGCAGGGCCAAGGCGCCAAAAGCAAAACTACCGACCAAAAGCGATACGGCCAAGAGTAAACTTAAGGCTCTTGTCATCTTTTTCATCGTGAATCCTCCTAAAAATATATTTCAATTGATATTATAGCACAAAAAAAGAATTTGCAAGCTTAAAAAATTGATATTTCTGTCCGGGCTGTATATAATAAAGTGGCGATGGGGCCCGGCAAGGGTAACTTAAGGGCCTTGCAAGTGTTCTTTTTGACTTATTAAGTAAGTGTAAGGCAAGCTTGACTTGCCGCTAATATTAGGAGGTATACTATGGCTGAAAAAGATTTAAATGCTATTTTAGAGCAAATGACCTTGGAAGAAAAGGCCTCACTGTGCTCGGGGCTGACCTTTTGGTTGACAAAGCCCATTGACCGTTTGGGCGTGCCTTCGGTTTGGATGGCGGACGGCCCCCACGGTATGCGTAAGGAAAAACAAACGGGCGGCACCAATATTATGCAAGAGTCCGAAACGGCCACCTGCTTCCCCCCCGCCGCTACGGCCGCCAACAGTTGGGACGACGCCTTGCTTGAAGAAGCCGGCGATGCCATCGGCAAAGAAGCCAAGGCCTCGGATGTCACCACCGTTTTGGGCCCCGGCATCAATATAAAACGCAGCCCCCTTTGCGGCAGGAATTTTGAATATTTTTCCGAAGACCCTTATTTGACCGGTCGCCTGGGCGCCGCCTGGGTACGAGGCGTTCAAAAAAACGGCATAGGCACCAGCCTTAAACACTACTGCGCCAACAACCAAGAACATTTGCGCATGAGCATAGACAGCGTTGTGGATGAACGCGCCCTGCGTGAAATTTATTTGGCGGCTTTTGAACATATAGTCAAAACAGAACAACCCTCTACCGTCATGTGTTCTTACAACCGAGTAGACGGTGAATATCTGTCTGACAACAAACGGCTCTTAAACGATGTTTTGCGTGACGAATGGGGCTTTGAAGGCTTGGTCGTCAGTGACTGGGGTGCGGTCAATGACCGTGTGGCCGGCATCCGCGCCGGTATGGACTTGGAAATGCCCGGCAACAAGGGCATGAATGACCGCGTGATTGTCAAGGCTGTCCAAAGCGGTGAGCTTGACGAAGCAGATTTGGATAAGGTTGTCCTGCGTGCCCTCAAATTCGCCTTTGACTGCAAGGCCGCCGAAACCGGCGGTGTGACCGACTTTGAAGCCCACCACAGCCTGGCCCGTAAAATTGCGGCCGATTCCGCTGTTTTGCTTAAAAATGAAGACAAGGCCCTTCCCCTCAAGAGCGCCAAAAACATAGCCGTGGTCGGTGCCCTGGCTAAAAAACTCCGCTATCAGGGGTCCGGTTCCAGTTTCATCAATACATACAAAACCGTCTCTTTCACCCAGGCCATGAGCCAAAAAGGCCATGCCTTCACCTATGCACCGGGCTACACGCTCAAGGCTGACGGCTACAATGAAGAATTATTGGACGCCGCCTGTGAGGCCGCCCGCGGCAAAGATGCCGTCTTGGTCTTTGTGGGCCTTACCGACGCTTATGAAAGCGAAGGTTTTGACCGCAGCCACATGCATATGCCCGAATCTCACAATGTGCTTATTCACAGGCTGGCCAAGGTTAATGACAATGTTATCGTCGTCATGGCCGGCGGCTCACCTGTTGTGATTGACACTTGGGACGAAAAAGTCAAGGCTGTTTTGCACACCTACCTGGGCGGTCAAGCCGGGGGCGAGGCTGCTTACGACCTTATTTTCGGTGCCGTAAACCCTTCGGGCAAGCTTGCGGAAACTTACCCAATAGCCAATGAAGACAATATTGCGGCCGCCTACTTCCCCCAAGGGCCGCGCAGTGTCGAATACCGTGAAAGTGTTTTTGTGGGCTACCGTTATTTTGACACGGCCCAAAAAGATGTTAAATACCCCTTCGGTTACGGACTGTCCTACACCCAATTTGAATATTCGGACCTTAAACTTTCGGCTGAAAAAATAAAGCAAGGGCAAGGCGGCCTTACCGTCAGCTTCCGTATCAAAAACATCGGTGACAGGGCCGGGGCGGAAATTGCCCAGCTTTATGTTTCGGATGTAGAAAGCAAAATCTTCCGCCCGCTAAAAGAACTCAAGGGCTATACCAAGGTTTTCTTGGAAGCCGGCAGGTCCAAACAAGTCACCCTGACCTTGGACGACCGCGCCTTCAGCTATTACAACACCGCTATCAATGACTGGCACATCGAAAGCGGGGACTTTAAGATTTTAGTCGGTGCTTCCTCGCGTGATATTAAATTGGAAGAGACCGTCCGTGTCCTTTCGGCCAAGCCGCGTTCCCGTGTGCCCGATTACCGCGAATCCGCCCCCTACTACTATCAACTTGCCGAAGAGGGCATTGACCCGGCTCAAATCCCCGCCGACCAATTCGCCGCCCTTTACGGCAGCCCCCTGCCCAATAACGATGTTTATGAAAAAGGGAGCTTCACCATTAACAACAGCGTCCAGCAGGTCTCAAGCAGTGCCACGGGTAAGGTCATTTACGGTGCGCTGTCAATCGGCAGCCACATCGTCGCCCTCAGCGCCGAAAACCCCGAAATGATCAAAAACGCGGTTAAAGACTTACCCTTGCGCTCTTTCAGCAACTTTACAGGCGGCCTGATTCCACCCGCCAGCGTCGATGGCTTGCTTGACATGTGCAACGGCAAGAAAGGCGGCTTTAAGAAAGTTATTCAAGGTTTCAAAAAAGAAAACAAATAAGAAAAAGGCACCGGGCTACTCATGAAATAAAGAGTCGCCCGGTCTTTTTTAATAGCTTTAGAGGAGGAGAAAATGAACGGTATTGTATCATCAAGAATAGTTTCTTGGCTCATCAGCTTGCTCTTTTTCCTTTCATCCTTGGGTGGTCTGTCTTTTGTCAAAGACCAACCCGACCCAAGCCTCCAAGCCCCCGCTTGGTCCCCCTGGGTGCATGAACATTGGGTTTGGGAAAACGAAGGCACCCAGGACACCATTTTAAGCGTGGTTAATGACTATGAAAGCCACGGCATCCCCGTGGGGGCAATTATTATCGACAACCCCTGGTCGACCGACATCGGCACCTTCATCCCCGACCCGGACCGCTACCCCGATTTAGCCCAACACATTGAAATGTATCATGACAGGGGCATCAGGGTCATGCTCTGGGCGACCTGCATGGTCAATGAAGGCACACCGACCTTTGAAGAGGGCTTGGAAAAAGGTTATTTCGTGGCCGGCGGCAAAACCTTAAAGTGGTGGAGCGGCAGGGGCGCCTTTGTTGATTACACAAATCCCGAAGCCGTGGAATGGTTCCACAGGCAGATGGATATTGTGCTTGACATGGGCATAGACGGCTGGAAGGTGGACGGAGCCGACCCGTACATAGTGCTGCTCTTGCCCGCCTACGGCAAAAACTCCCTGCACATTACATGGAAGCAGTACAGGGACCTTTTTTATCGTGACTTTTTTGAATATACCCGTGAAAAATTGGGTAATGACCGTGTTATTTCCGCCCGCCCCGTCAATGACCCGGCACTCCGAATAGGTCTGCCCCTGGTCTTTACCGACCGTGACATTAACTTTGCCGGTTGGGTGGGCGACAACGACAATGACTGGGGCGGCCTGCGCCATGCTTTAAACGATATGCTGGCCTCTTCCCGTTTCAACTTTGTAAGCTACGGCTCGGACATTGGCGGTTTCAGAAACCCCCATAAGGAAAAATATAAGGATGTCTTCATCCGTTGGGCTCAATTGGGTGCCTTCTGCCCGGTTATGGAAAACGGCGGCAACGGCGAACACATGCCCTGGAATTATGATGAAGAAACCACCGAAATCTACCGCAAGTTCACCCACCTCCACCACGAGCTTATCCCCTACATCTACAGCCAGGCCGCATATTCTTTTGAGCTGGTAAAACCCACCATGCGCCCGACCGCCGGGACCTACCAATACCTTTTAGGTGACGATATTTTGGTGGCCCCCATATTTGAGCCCGGTGAGGAGCGCACCATAGTCTTCCCACCCGGCGAGTGGATTTATATGTTTGACCAAAGCCAAGTTTACAAGGCCGGTGTTAAAAAGCTGACTTTTGAACTTGACGAGTTCCCTGTTTTTATTAAAAAAGGTGCTATAATTCCCTTGGATGTCACCAATGACTTAAACGGCAACGGCAGTGCTTCAAGCGCCGGCTACACCACGGTGGCCCTCTACCCCCAAGAAGGCTCCAAAAAATTTGGCCTTTATGAAGAAAATAAGCAGGGCACCATGCTGGCTTATGAAAAGGGCCAAAACTCGCTCAAGATAAGCGCCGGCCCCGGCGAAAGAGCCTTCCTTTTCTGCGTGCGCGGTGAGGGCTCTCCCGCCCTTGTCAGTGACCAAAGCGGCAAGCCCCTACCCCTGCTTTCTTCTTTTGAAGCCTTGACGACAGCAGGCAAAGGCTATTACACGGACGGCAACCAAACCTGGTATGCCACCGACCAAAACAGCGACGGCTTGCTTATAGATATCCGCTATTAAGCCCAAGCCCGCTCCTTATGAGTCTTTTAGGCTTTAAAGCTTGCAAATGTCATAATTAAGTGCTAAAATACCCGCAGTGCTTTTCACACTGACATATTTTTGTTATTTATCAAGGATTGGAAGGGATTTTAATGACTACACTAACCGCTCAAGAGCGTCTTGCCGGCGCCAAGGGCAAACAACTCAGGCGCGAGGGTACCGTTCCCGGCGTGCTTTACGGCAAACATTTGGACGAATCCGTCATGATTCAATTTAAAAGGAACGACCTTGAATTCTTCCTGCGTGACAACATGGTCGGTTCAACGGTTGAACTTATTATAGGCGGCGAAAAGCAATTGGCCTTGCTTAGGGCAATTTCTTACACACCCGTCAAGCGTGAGCTTGAGCATGTCAATTTTCAAGCCCTGGTTGCCGGTGAAGCGGTCACCAGTGAGTTCCGCATTGTCTTGATCAACCGTGATTTGGTTGAAGGCGTTGTTCAACAAAACCTCAATGAAGTCAGCTACAGGGCTCTGCCCAGCAAGCTGACCGATATGTTTGAAGTTGACTTGGCCGGCAAGGTCCCGGGTGACACCGCTGTTTTAGATGACTTTGACTTTGCCCACGACCCGGATTTTGAAATCCTGACCGCCTTGGATTCCTCGGTCTACACCATAACCGAATCCACACTTGAGCTTGAACTTGAAGAGCTTGACGAAGAAGAAGCAGTCGAAGGCTTCGAATTTGACGAAGAAGCCGGCGAAGATGCAGCTGAAGGCGCAGAAGCAAGCGAAGAAGGCGAAGAAGCAGCAGAATAAAAACTCATCAAATCAAAATAAAAAAAGCTCCGTGCCCTCAAAAAAGGCACGGAGCTTTTTTTATTTAAAGGCTATGTAAAAGTAGTCATAGCCGGGTTCGTTGAGACGGGGCCGGGCACCGCCCCATTCATGGGACGGGCCGCTTAAAAGTTTGAAACCTTTGTTGTTTATTTCAAGGCCCCGACTGCCGCCGCCATCAAAGGCAGCGGCAGTGTAAAAATAAGCCTTGTTCTCATCAAAATCAAAGCTCATGGGTGGGCAGTCCACAGCATAAAGGCTGACAAAACGCGGCTTGAAACCCAGGTCAAAACTGCGATCGGTTTTCTGGTTGCCAAAATAACTGCCGGTCACAAAGGCTTCGTTCCACAATTCTTTATCGGCTTGGGTTACATGAATAGAAGCGTCGCGTATATGGCTGCCGCAAAGCAATTCTTTGTCTAAAAAAGATTTAAAATGCAGCCCCGATGCAAGGGCGGGGCAAAAGTCCGCCGAAACTTCTATAAAAGCATCCAAGACCAGGGCGTCCGTGTCGCGGTCGGCCCTGATATCCCCACAGCCCGAATTTAATATTTGCAGGTCAGACGCAAAGGTCAGGCAGTCTATGACATCCGCAAAGCTGTCATGGCAGAGCCTGCCGCCCATGGCGAAGGGCACATGTATAGCCAGGCGAATCCGTAGCAGAGCCAGGCGGCAATACTCATTTTCAAGCAAAACCCCTTCATCGTTTTGGCTAAAGCTGTCTTTTATATCCACCCTTTCCAGGCCTGCCGCCACGGTAATTTGCCGCAAGGGCACCGCCTTGTCTTGGGGTGGGTATTCGCTGATGAATTTTATATGCTCAAGCTCTTGCATGCCTTTGAGCCAGTCCACAATATCACCCGGCAGGGCACTTATGTCACTCATGCTTGCTCCCTTCTTTTAAGCTGTCATTTTGCGCAAAACGGCCCAGATGTAGAGGATTTTTTCACCCCTATGAACCTTTTCTGCCCTGTCCACCCTATAGTCTTCCGCCCCCAGGCTGATGACGGCACCTTCTTGGCAGATGTCGGGGGCGGGCGGGCCTATATAAAAATAATGCCCCTGGCTGTTGTAACCTATGGGGGTATTGACCCCAAAAAGGTACATCTTGTTCTTGTAGCGCAAGGGGCGCAAGAGAGCGTAAAAAGGGGGCGTTTTATGGCCCCCGGGCTCGGTCAAGATCATCTGCCGCCCATATTTTTTAAATATATTTTCCCATTTTTCCATCTTCAAACACCCCTGAACAAAAAGTTTTCATCCTCAAGGTAGGGGGCTGCGGCTCTCAGCAAAAAGTCACGCTGGCGGGCCGCCGCCTTGAGCATGAGGTCGGGCTTGCGCCCGACACTCAAGTCACCTGCCTTAAAGTCCGTGTCCGGTTCCCTAACATAGCGCCCCAAAAGCAAATCATAAAAAGCCAGGCCCGCGGCTGCCCTTATGACCGCACCCACATTTTTGCAAGCGGGGTCTCGCAATTTGCCGGCCACACTTTCGGCTGCGGCCGCACAAAGGGCCAGGGCCCCCGCTTCTTCTTCGCTTTCAAGCGGAGCCAAGCTTTTAAGGGCGGTTAAAACCGCATAGATATCCGGCATAGGCAGGCCTAAACCGTCAGCACACGGGCAGAATCCTTAAAGATTTTGGCAAAACCCGTTATGCAGCTTATGGTTGCCCTGTCCAGCTGGCGGTCAATCAGCTTGTCATATTCCGTTACAATATCCCCCGCCTTGACCATTTCCAGGGCACAGTTTTTGTCCAACCCCACAAGCTTGCCGCTGCCCACTGCGGCCGACTTCATCAGCTTGGCCCCGATGGGTGTGCCCGGCTTGCCCGTGCGGTGAAAGTCAAAGCCCGCCAAGGAGTCCTTAAATTCATTTAGAGTCAAAAGTTTTTGCATAAGGTCGGGCCCGGCTATGAGGGCATTGAGTTCATAGGGGTCAAAAAGGTTCCAAAAGGCCACAAGATCACCGTAACTTAATTGGCCCTCTTCTTCTGCCTCCAAAATCGGGGCGGCATTTTGGTTGCCGTCACCGTTTATAAGAACATCCACGGCGTCCTTGAGCTGGGCGCGGGCTATATAGGCACCGATTTGCTTGAGGGTAACCGTAAACAGATCCAGCCTTTGAAAGCGGATAGCCTCATAAGAGGCCACCAACATACGGCCGCGCTTGTGAAGGCGGACCAAGTTTTCCTGGCTTTTAACCCTGGTCTGGGGGATTTGCGCCCCCTCGCCGACTACCTTGAGTTCCTTGTCATCTTCCGACGGCAAGGATGTTATTGACCTATAGTCCAAACCGTCAACCTTGGTGGTTGATGCCACAATATGAGGCAAGAGGTCGGCCGCCTCCATACCCTGCCTGACGGCCCTACTTACATATTCGGGGAAGAGGGCCGCGCTGTCGGTGGTTTGGAAAAACTTTTCAACCACATCGCCGGCCGGACCTTGAACTTTGATATCAAAGCGTTTGAGCTGGCGTTGGTAGGCGTCCAAGCCTTCCAGGGCCGTGCCCTTGTAATTTTCGTCCGGGTCCAGTTCTTGCAAAACCCCGCTGAAGGGTTTGGCCTGGCTGTACATTGCCTTTTCAAGTTTAATTCTTTTGTATGCCATGTTATCTTCCTCCCTTTAAAGTATGAATCCGACTGTTTTTGTGCTCGTATCCACTTCAAGCACTAAAATTTTCCTGGCTCCTTCGCTGACCTTGACCCCACCCGAACCGTCGGCCGCCAGGGCTGTGTAGCCCAAAGTCGGTGCCGTGCCCGTATAAGGCAGGCGGGTATAACCGCCCAAAAGCACCGTGGCATAAGGGGGTTTGAGCCCCAGTGTTATGCCGCAAAAGTCATCCCCGGCCGCTGCGGGTTTGACGCTTGCCAAAGCAGCGGGCTTGACCGGGCCGCCTATTGTTTTTAAGCTGCTGTCGGCCCTGAAGGTGGCTGCAGATTGTGCAAAACCCTTAAATGAAATTGACATAAAATCCTCCTTTGTTTGCTTCATGATTTATATTTTAAATTCCTTGTTATCATTGGCAGAAATATGATCTTTTTGGGCCTTGAGTTGGGGCGCGGGCGGCAAGACCTTTTTCGCCTCATCCGCCAAGGCCGCCTTGAGCGAGCATAAGTCTTCTATGCTCAAGCGTTTGCAGATACCGCTTAGGTTTTCACCCGGCAGGCCGGGCAGGCTTATTCTGCCCATTTTTATCACCTGCAAAAGCAAGTCTTCGCGGTAGGCTTCCACCCCGCGGCCGGCCTCTTGCAACTTTTGTACATAATCTTTCAAACAACGCCTGTCCCCTTCTTCCAGGGTCAGTTGGCCTTGTTCTTGGTCCAGCTTTTTTAAAATATCTTCTATAGCCATTTCTTGTCCCTCCTCAATTTTTGTTTTGCTTTCAAATCTTTTGGTTACCCCTGCCGCCCTTTGAGCCGGTACTGCCACAAAGGACCATTCATAAGCATCCACCGCACCGCTTAAAACCCCGTGGCAGATTTTACCGCCGTAAGTTTGCCCCTTTTTATGGCTGCAGGTCTCCTTCATAAAATCCGCACCGCAAACAGAGCACCTAATCTCCTTAACGGCGCAGCCGACGCTTACTTCCTTTTTGATACCGGCACGGATTTCTTCAATAAGGTCGGCATTTTTTGCCGTTCGCGGCATATAGGCACGGGCCTTGATATAGGCATATTCTTCACCGGCGGCCGTAACCTTACCCGGCTGCCGAACCAAGTGGCAGCTGTAAAGCCTGGCCGTTTGATCCCTGGCGTCCATAGAATGGTTGTAGAGGCCGGCCTTGCCCACAAACATGGGGGCCAAGTCTTCCAAGGTGGCTCTGTCAAAGCGTTCAAAATCACGGTCCAGCTCATTGTCGCAAAGGATTAAAGAAAAGCTGTAAACTCCGTCGGCCGTCAGTTCTTGCTGGGTGAAGGCGTTAATCAGCTTGAGGTCTTCGTCAAAAGGCGAACGATTGTCAAAATTTGTTTTCATTGTTTTATTGAGCTTCATTTTCTTCCCCCCTTTCATTTTCATTTTCAATTTTTTGGGCTTGGGCGTTGAAAAGCCTGGCCCTGGCCAGTTCCACCGAATCTTGCAAGTTTATATCATCCCAGACCAGGCGGGCCTTGCAGTCATAGCCTTCCAACTTCAAAAACATTGAACAAACCTTGTCTATAACCGGGCTCAAAATGCTGCGATAGGCCTCAAGTTCACTGGTCAGGGTATCGGCTTGCTGGGCCGACATGCGCTCGGTGGAACTCCAGCTGAGTCCCAGCATAAAGGGCGGCAAGCCCGTCTTGGCTACGATTTGTTCCAAGAGCTGGCGGACGGGCACGGAAGAGTCGGGGATTTGATTTTCTGCCCCGATAACCTTAATTTCCACATCGCCCGCTGCCACAAAATCCCGAACCCGATTGCCTTCCCGCATGGTTTCGCTCCATTCACGGGCAACCTGCATGGCCCTTTCCTTGGCGTAGGCCCTGTCCATGGCGTCATTGCCGGGCTTGTAGGTTACCGCAAAACGGACATTGCCCACCCTTTCCCAATTGGCCTTGGTAGCCGTCAAAATTTTCAAGAGGACGGAGCTGACAAAGGGTAAGCCTTTTAAAATTGAGTTACCCGTCACTTGCCCCGCACGAGGGTTGAGGACGGAAAACATAATAAGGTCCGGGTAAAGTATCGGCCGCAAGCCCGCCCCTTCCCTGACAAAAATTTCCACATCCAAGCCGTTCCCGGCCCGCTTGAAGCAAAGGTCTTCCAAGGGGGCATTGTAAAGAGCCGCTATCCGCCCATTTGGGTTGGTCACAATCTCACCCACGGCCGTGCCCCGGGTCAGCAGTTCTTCCAAATAACTTGCCACAAAAGAATAGAGCCCCTTTTGGTTACCGCCCACCCCAACGCCCAGAACAAACTCTTCCAGGGCCTTTTGTGCTTTGGGGTCCTCACATTCCAATTCAAAACCGCAGGTCAGGCGCACCAACTTAAAAATTGCCGCATCTATAAGGGGCACGGCTTCACGCAAGGTTTGGTAAAGTTCATTATGCGGGTCATTTAGGGGCCAATAGTCTTCCAAGGCACCAAAAGGGTTGGGGGCGGCCGTTTGCGTTATGGCACTGGCCGCCTTTTTACCCCTAAACCTATCCAAAAAGGCCATAATCATCCCTCCCTTCTCCGCCGCGCGGGGCTGCCTTTGCAAAAAAGCCCCAATCGCCCCCATTTACATAACTGTTGACAAAATAGCGGATATCATCCATGGCATGGTCGTCTTCCTTGCGGGGCCTGTCCCCCTTACTTTTTTCATCCCAACGGTAAAGGGCAAATTCCCTCAGGCTGTCTTCGCAGTCGGGTGAAATTTTGATAAGCCCACTCTTGAGTGCATCCGCCACCCGCCTGATACCGTCAATCAAGTCATTTTGAGCAGGCATTACCTTGAAGCGGCCCCGGCGGCGGATGCATTCCATAAAGCTTGCCGCCGAAGGGTCAACCACCACGGCTTCAATGTCCAAGTCCCCGGCCAGCTCACAAAGCCCCTTGTAATGCTCTTCATCTGTGCGCTGTTCTTTAAGTAGGCGGGAATCGTGGTAGTATTCCGCCTGCCTGTACCAAACACCGCCCCATAAACCCCACAGGCCGAATGACGAAGGGTTGATCGTACCGTAATCGCAAGATATTACATAGCGCCTAGCCTCACCCGTCGGCGGCCTTGCCACATGACGGGTTTGGTCAAAAAATGGATAAACACAACCTTGGGCCGCCACCCACCGCCCCAAAACAAAGCGTTCATAAAAAGCACCGGAATAAAGTTTTTCATATCGGCTTATGACTTTTGTAGAGAGCGAAGGGTTGTCGCGCATGGTGAAATGTAGGTAGAGGCAGTTCTTTTCCTCTGCCTTTTTTATCCATTCCAAATAAAACCAGTGCATGGGGTTTTCGGGATTGCAGTTAAACCAAAACTTGGCCCCTTCCAAAGAGCAACGGGCCAAGGTCTGTTCCACAAAACTGCGGGGCATGAGGGCAACTTCGTCCAGCAAAACCCCGCCCAGCGTGATTCCCTGAATCAGGGCCGCCGAACTTTCGTCACGCCCGCCGAAAAGGTAAAAGCGGTTGGTCCGACCCCCATGGCTGATTTCCACCAGGTTTTGTGAAAACTTTTCCTCACAGACAAAGCCCAAGTTTTGGAGTATGGGCAAGATAGGGCGGGTCACATTGCGCCGCAAAGACACAATGGTCTTGCCACACAGGGCGAAGGCCCTGTCATTAAAATTACTTTGTGCCCAAATTACAAAAGAAAGACACATGCATAGCGTCTTGCCCGAGCGCACAGCCCCGTCACAAATAAGCGCATCGCAGCTTTTGTAGGGGCTTTGCGGGCACCACCAAGTGAGCGCTGCCATTTGTTTTTTTGAAAAGCTTTTAAATTCAACACTCATCTACTCCTCCTTCCCTTCTTTTTCACTTTCGGCCAGGGCACGCGCCCCATCTTCCAAGGCTTTAAAGAAGGGGTTTTGTTTTTGACTCCCTGTTTCTTGGGCCCCGGCTTCTTGCAGTTTTTCCAGGGCCTTGAGCCTGTCAAAAAACTTGATTTCAAGCCCTCCCCCCTTGGGTTTTTTTATGCCGGCAACATTGAGCAAATCCAAGCTTTCAAAGTCTTCCTCCGCCAGGTCTTCACCGGCATAAATCAGCCTTAAGGCATCCGCCACCGAGCCGAAGGCCAAGCGCCTGTAACCCGCACAAACTTCTTCCAAGCCCCTTGTGTTTTGTTTTGCCAAGCTTTTGATTCGGTCCGAAATTTCAACCCTTTGTAAAAGCCCGGCGGCCGCCCTTTGGGGCCTTGCCTTAAAACCCGCCATGGCTGCCGCCGTGCGGGCATCACGCCCCCCGGCACAATAAAAGCAAAAAAGATTTTCTTTTTTTGTGAGAGCTTTTTTCTTCATTTCCTCACCCCCTCGACCTATGGCCCCCACCCATAGGCAAAACCACGCGGCTTTTTAGCCTTTTTGAGATAAAAAAGACAGGGTTTTGACCCCCTTTGACGACTTTTAAGCTTCTTTTTAATCTTTTTTAAATCTTTGCCCCTTTAGGCCCCTTTTTCATTGCACCCTAAAATTTATTGTGTTATTATAATCAATGCTCCGAACTTTTTTGTTTTTTCAAAATATTTCCCATATGGCATAATCACGGGCAAGTTTCGGGGCGGATTTTCTATGAAAGGGGCAGGTTTATTATGTTTAATAATAAAAATGCTGAAATTTATGTTCCCGATTCCACCCCTGTCGACCAAGCCTTGGCCCGCACCACGGCCATCTGCTTTGCCGCCCATCAAGACGACATTGAAATAATGGCTTACGGCCCCATAGTTGAAGCTTACGGCCGGGAAGACAAATGGTTCACCGGCGTTACCCTTACAGACGGCGCGGGTTCACCGCGCGCCGGCGTTTATGAGCGCTATACGGACGACCAGATGAAGGCTGTTCGCGCCGTTGAGCAAAAAGACGCCGCCAAGGTCGGCAAGTATTCGGCCATGGCCCTACTCAATTACCCCAGTTCACAAACGAAAGACCCGGCCAACAAGGCCCTTGAAGAAGATATTGTTACTTTGCTTGAAAAAACCGGGGCCCATATAGTCTATACCCACAACTTGGCCGACAAGCACGACACCCATGTGGCCACGGCCCTCAAGGTTATCCGTGCCATCAGGTCCATGCCTGTGGAAAAACGGCCTAAAAAGCTGATTTCCTTGGAAGTTTGGCGCGGTTTGGACTGGCTTTGTGACGAGGATAAAACTGTTTTCGACACCTCCCCCCACCCCAACCTGGCCGCCGCTATTTTAGGGCTTTTTGACAGCCAAATCGCCGGCGGCAAACGCTATGACGCCGCAGCTTTAGGCAGGCGCCTGGCCAATGCCACATTTTTTGCCAGCCACGATGTTGACGATTGTGACTCCATGTCTTACGGTTTGGACATAAGCGAGCTTATTGAAGACGACAACTTGGACCCCATCGCCTTCATTAACAAATACATTGAAAACTTTAAAGAAGAAGTTGAAAAAAGAATTGCGAGGTTTTAAGATTGAAGCTTTACGGTATTGAATTTGAGGTTAAAAATTTACCCCCACTGGACTCTGACTATATCCCCCTGGCCAAGTTTAATGAGGCCTTCTTGAAAACAGCCAAGAAGCCCCTTAACATCGCTATTGAGCGCAATGACGGCCTGGTCAGCGTTTTTGAAACTTTCGTCCACGGCAGTGAAGACATGCGCGAGGCCGACTGCTTTTATGTTGAGCGTTTGGTCAAGTTCCTTCTCTGGTCCAAGGGCGGTTTCAAGGTTTTCATCTGCGGTGACGACAGCGTGGCGGATTATATCAAGGCCACCTATGCCAAGGGCGGGGCTCGTGAATTTGATTTTGACTTCATGGCCCAAGTTTTTGAAGAACCTTTTGAAGTTGTGGCCTGCACCTATGAAGACACCCCGGCAGAAAATGAAGACCCAAAACCTTTGGGCCGCCACTTGGACGGTTGCCGCATAGGCTTTGACGCCGGCGGCAGTGACCGCAAGGTTTCCGCCGTTATTGACGGTGAGCCCGTTTACAGTGAAGAGGTTATCTGGCACCCCAAAACCACCGCAGACGGCCAATACCACTATGACAATATCGTATCCGCCCTTAAAACTGCTGCGTCCAAGATGCCCAGGGTTGACGCTATCGGTGTCAGTTCGGCCGGCATTTATATCAACAACCAAACCAAGATTGCCTCCCTCTTCCGCCAAGTTCCGCAAGACCAGTATGAATCCATCGTTAAAAACATCTACCCCAATGCCGCCAAAGAAATCGGCAATGTGCCCATTGAAGTTGCCAATGACGGTGATGTTACGGCCCTTGCGGGTTCCATGAGCCTGAATGACAACAACATTTTGGGCATTGCCATGGGCACCAGCCAGGCAGGCGGTTATGTTGACGGCAATGGCTACCTAACCGGTTGGCTCAATGAGCTTGCCTTCACCCCGGTTGATGCCGCACCGGAGGGTCCGCTGGACGAATGGTCGGGCGACATGGGCTGCGGGGTCATGTACTTTTCACAAGACGGGGTTATCCGCTTGGCCCCCTTGGCAGGCATTAAGCTTGACGAAAATGCCAGCCCGGCAGAAAAGTTGGCCTTTGTTCAGGAAGAAATCAAAAAAGGCAATGAAGATGCAGATAAGATTTTTGAAGCTATCGGTGTTTACCTGGGCCATGCTCTTGCCCAATACTCAAGCGTTTATGACATTAAGCATGTTCTTCTCATGGGCAGGGTTGTTTCGGGTAAGGGCGGTCAATTGATTTTAGACAAGGCCAAGAAGGTTTTAACAGAAGAATACCCGGCAGTCGCAGCCAAAACGGAAGTTGCCCTACCGGATGAAAAAAGCAGGCGGGTGGGCCAAAGTGTCGCGGCGGCCTCCTTACCCCAAATATAAAGATAAAAAAACGCTCCTTTTGGGGCGTTTTTTAAAGTATGATAATATTTTTCAGGAGGAAAACGATGGACTTATCTGCTTATAAGTTTTGGTTTGTCGTGGGCAGCCAAACCCTTTATGGCCAAGATGTTTTGGATACCATCGATAGGCGAGGCCAAGAAATGGCAGAAAAAATGAGCCAAAGCCCCCTCTTACCCTGGCCCGTAATCTATAAGGCTACCGCCAAATCCGATGATGAAATTTTGGCCCTGGTAAAGCAGGCCAATCAAGATGACAGCTGCGCCGGCCTCATCACCTGGATGCATACTTTCAGCCCCTCTAAAATGTGGATTAAGGGCCTGGTAAGCTTGGAAAAACCTTATTGCCACTTGGCCACCCAATATAACCGTGAAATTCCCTATAAAGAAATTGATATGGACTTTATGAACCTCAACCAGGCCGCCCATGGGGACAGGGAACACGGCTTTATCACAAGCAGGTTGAGGGCCGGGCGGAAAATTATTGCAGGCTACTGGCAAGACCCGGATATTCTGGCTAAATTAGGCCAATGGATGCGGGCCGCAGTCGGGGCTGCCTTTAGCAAAAACCTTAAACTTGTCAGGTTTGGCGATAATATGCGCCATGTTGCCGTCACCGAAGGGGACAAGGTTGAAGCCCAGATTAAATTCGGCTGGCAGGTCAATACTTGGCCCGTGGGTGACTTGGTGGCCAAGTTCAATCAAGTGCCGGATGAAGAAGTTGACAAGCTCATAAAAGATTATAAAAATAAGTACGAGGTTAATACAGAAAATACCGATGCTGTTCGCTACCAAGCCAAAATCCAATTAGCTATTGAAAAAATGTTGCTTGATGAAGGGGCCGTGGCCTTCACCAACACCTTTGAAGACCTTCACGGCATGGAACAACTCCCCGGCCTTGCTACCCAAGACCTGTCTGCCAAGGGCTATGGCTACGGCGGTGAAGGTGACTGGAAGGTGGCAGCCCTTACGGCCATTATGAAAGCCATGGCCACGGGTTTGGAAGGCGGAACGGGCTTTATGGAAGATTATACCTATGATTTGACCAAGGGGGATGAAATATCCTTGGGAGCCCACATGTTGGAAGTTTGCCCTTCCTTCGCCAAAGACAAGCCCAAAATTCAAGTTCATGAGCTGGGCATAGGTGGCAAGAATCCCCCCGCCAGGTTGGTTTTTGAAGGCAAGGCCGGCCCCGCCATTGTGGTAAGCCTTGTTGATATGGGCGGAAGGTTCCGCCTAATCTGCCAAGACATTCAATGCTTGGACCCGGTAAGTGATATGCCCAACCTACCTGTCGCAAGGATTATGTGGAAGGCCATGCCCGACCTTTTAACAGGCCTGGAAGCTTGGCTTTTGGCCGGCGGCGCCCATCATACCGTTTTGTCTTACGCTCTCACAGCCGGGCAAATGGAAGACCTGGCCGAAATTTGGGGTGTGGAATTCGTCCATATTTCCAAGGATACTGACTTAAGAGACCTAAAAGATCGGCTCTTCCTTATGGATTTAGCCTGGAAATTAGGCAGATAGGTGCCATATGTACAGTCAATTAAAAGAAAAAGTTTATAGGGCCAACATGCTTCTTCCCCACCACGGTCTGGTTAAATTCACCTGGGGCAATGTGTCCCAAGCCGACAGGGCCAAGGGTGTCATGGCCATCAAGCCTTCGGGTGTCGCTTATGAAGACCTGACGGCCGAGGACATTGTTGTCATAGACCTAAAAAATGGGCAAACTGTGGAAGGCGGGCTCAAGCCTTCTTCCGACACGGCCACCCATTTAGAACTCTACAGGCACTTTAAAACTATTGGCGGCATTGTCCATACCCACAGCAGATGGGCCACTATTTTTGCACAAACAGGCAAGCCCATACCCGCCCTTGGCACCACCCATGCCGACTATTTTTACGGAAGTATCCCCCTAACCCGACCCTTGACCAAGGCAGAAATTGAAAAGGATTACGAAAAAAACACGGGCCTTGTCATAGCCGAAAGCTTTAAAGACATAGGCTATGAAGCCCTACCCTCTGCCCTGGTCTACGGCCACGCCCCCTTTTGCTGGGGCAAGGACGGGGATACCGCGGTTCACCATGCCGTCGTTTTGGAAGAGTTGGCCTTCATGGCCTGGCACTGCCTTGCCTTGGACAAGAACTTGCCCCCCATGCAAAAAGAATTGTTGGACAAGCACTATTTAAGAAAACACGGAAAAGACGCTTATTACGGTCAAGAATAAAGAGGTGGATTATGATTACTGATAAAATTAAAGAAAACAAAACGATTTTGGGGGTCGAATTCGGCTCCACCCGCATCAAGGCGGTTTTGAGCCTTGAAGGCGGTCAAATTTTGGCCACATCCGACTATGGATGGGAAAACAGTCTGGTTGACGGCCTTTATACCTATGATTTGGAAGAGGCTTGGACCGGGCTGCGCCACTGTTACAGCACTATTTACGAGACTGTCAAAAAAGATTATCAAACCGAGCTCACCGGCCTTGGGGCCCTGGGTTTTTCCGGCATGATGCACGGCTACCTGGCCTTTGACCGGGAAGGTGAGCTTCTGGCTCCCTTCAGAACCTGGCGTAACACCAACACCGGTGAGGCTACCGAAATTTTGCGCCCTCTTTTAAAATTTAACATACCCCACCGCTGGACCATTGCCCACCTTTACCAGGCTATTTTAGACAATGAAGACCATCTGGACCGCTTGGACTTCCTTACCAGCCTGTCCGGTTATATCCATCGGACCTTGACTGGTGAGAAGGTTTTGGGTATCGGCGAGGCTTCCGGCCTTTTCCCCATAGATGAAAAAAGCTTGGACTATAACCAAGCCATGATAGACAAATTTGACAAATTATCGGCCGAAAAAGGCTTTGGTAAAAAGCTCCGCGACCTCCTGCCCAAGGTTCTTGTAGCGGGCGATGCCGGCGGGCGTTTGACCCGGCAAGGGGCACTTTTGATTGACCCCACCGGCCGCTTGCAAGCAGGTGCCCTACTTTGCCCGCCCGAAGGCGATGCCGGCACCGGTATGGTGGCCACCAATTCCATAAGACCCAGAACAGGGAACATTTCTGCCGGTACTTCCATTTTTTCCATGCTTGTTTTAGAAAAAGATTTAAAAAATTATTATGCCGAAGTCGATATGGTCACCACACCCGCCGGCCGACCCGTTGCCATGGTCCACTGCAACACCTGCACATCGGACTTGGACGCTTGGGTCAGGCTCTTCCATGAATTCGCACAAGTTAGCGACCCCGACATCGATATCGGCCAAGTCTACACCCTGCTTTACCACAAGGCCCTGGAAGCCGATGCGGACTGCGGCGGCCTTTTAGCCTATAACTTTTATTCGGACGAACCGGTGGTTAAAACCGGTGGCGGCTTCCCCCTCTTCATCCGTAAGGCCAACGCCGATTTAAGGCTTGCCAACTTCATGCGGGCCCACCTCTATTCATCCTTCGCCTGCCTGAAACTCGGCATGGACCTGCTCTTGAGTGAAGAAGATTTGGCCATTGACAGGCTCCTGGGCCACGGCGGCCTCTTCAAACAAAAAGGCATCGCCCAACAATTCATGGCCGACGCCCTTAACACCAGGGTAGAGGTTAACGAAACCGCTTCCGAAGGCGGCGCTTGGGGTATGGCCATTTTGGCTGAATACAGGCTGATGAAAAAAGAAGGCCAAAGCCTGGAAGATTATTTGGATGATGTTATTTTTAAGGATAACAAGAGCCTGGCAGCCCTGCCCGAATCGGAAGGAAGAAAGGGCTTTTTAGCCTTTATGGAAAACTATGAAAAAGGCTTGGAGTTGGAAGATAGAGCGAGCAAGATAATGTAGTTGCCGCCAAGGCGGCAGCTACAAATTGCAAATTTCAAAGGGCAAATGGCAAATGATGCCTCCGGCACACAAAGCTTGCCCTGAAATGTTTTTGCCGTAGGTATAAAAAAACCTCCCTTGTTAAAGGGAGGGGGACCGCTTGCGGTGGTGGGATTCAATGCCTAGGGAAAACACGGGCGAACACAGTTCGCCCCTACCGAGCAGACCTCAAAGGGACACCCTATCGTAGGGGCGATTTGTAATCGCCCGCCACAGGGATTGCCGGAGGCACCATTTTCAATTTGCAATTAGGCAGTCTCCGACCGCTTTCTTACCACTAAATTGAGCACCATAAGAGCAAAGAATGACACTATCATCATCACTATTATATAATTGTAATTACTTGTTAATATGGGGGCTGATTCCCCTACAAAGAAATACAAAAAGCACACAATCAAAAAATATATAATAAAGGCATTCGCACTGAACTTTTTGAAGGCGGTTTTTATGGGCCCGGCCGGTCCTTCTTTGCACAGATTTCGCCATACGATTAGCAGGCAGACAAGAAATGCGACAGAACCAAGCCCTGCAATTACAGCATAAGCAAGCACACCTTCATCCCGGTCAAGCCTTAAACCAAGAGGGCGGATGATGGTTAAGCAGAGGGGGGCAAACAGACCGACAAGGGAATAATATATTATCGCGGGCACACCCCTAATTGACGGAAAGGCTTCTTTTATGTAGAGTTCTTTTCGTTTTCCTTTTTTATGGACCATATGGAAAATTGTCATAACCCCAAGGCCTATAAAAAAGCCGGTTCCGTATTCCCAAAGCGACCATAAATGCGAGCCTTTGAAGAAATTATGCAGGGCAGGTGCTTTTATAAGTGCCCTTTCCGCGCCCGCTATCATTGGAATATCGGCTATAGTTATGGCCAAGGCAACTACGCCGCTTATTGCGCAGGTGATATATGAGGCGATTTTGTCCTTTAGTTTTAGCCTTTGGTAAAGGCAGAGCGCACCCGTTGCCAGGGCAGCGGAAACGGCCGCTACACTGGCATAATAGTTGCGCCCGCCGGGTATCTTTTTTGCGGCAGAATCGCTGACAAGGTTTTTAAGGACAAAGCCCCAGGGTGTGGTGTCAAGCGAACGGTCGGCAAGCCCCTCTTTAAAAAGTCGGGTCGCATCGGTGCATAATTGCTGAACAATAAGGTGTGAAAGCGTTGCTTTAAATAAATTATAAGCGACATAGAAAACCACTACACCTATCGCAAGCTCTTTAAATTTATATTTGCGGCTGCTGAAATAGTAGCCGAAAAAGTAGGCAAAAAATGGCATCCAGCCAAAACCCAAGCAGAGCATAAGAAAAAGCCCCGACCAGGGGTTTACATCAATTATTCGGATAGCTTCCTCACCGGCAAAGAGCGCGCTTGCGCCAAGCTGCCCGCTCATTTGCGAGTTAAGGGTACCCCAACCGCCTGCGGTTATACCTGTTAGGATAACAAGCCAGGGGAAAAGAGCGTATTGTATTTTTTTGCGTTCACCGAATATGCTGAAGGCATAAAGGGAAAATCCTGCCGCCACAACAAACATGCCCCACATTGAGCCAAAGCCGCGGGCGCCGCGAATACGCCAAAGCATACCGCCAAGAAGTGCTGCGCAAAGAACGCTTACAATTCTAAAGCCAATGCCGTAATCTTGTTTTGTCAGTTTCATTGAAGACTCCTCTTTTTTTATTTTGTGGTTAATAATTTGTAATGTAACGAAAACACGGGCGAACACAGTTCGCCCCTACCACGCATTTTTCAAAGGGCATCGCATCCGTAGGGGCGAACTGCGTTCGCCCGCGACAGGGATTTCCGGAGGAATGTAGGGAACAACCTCTGTGTTGTTCCGTGCAGGGATTGCCGGAGGCAACTCCTATCGTTAAACGCAAAGCACAGCTTTGCCATAAGCATGGCCGAAGGCCATCATAAGCAGCGCATTTATGCGCTCTTAAATGTTAGCAACTTCTCCCTATAATACTCATATTGTTTTTGCCTGGCTTCGATTTCCGCAGGTATGCCTATGGAAATGTCGTTGACCAGGGCATCGAATTTGTCTAGGATTGAGGCTATTCTTTCTTGTTCGGCTAGGGGAGGGATTGGGATTTTGACATTTTCTAATTTTCTTGGTGTCACTTCAATAACTTTAGTACCCTGTGCCAACTTCCTTTTCTGCACAAAAAACATATAGGTTTGTAGATAA